>JADMIN010000101.1 GCA_015478575.1 Ktedonobacterales bacterium
CCACTGCACCGCGCAGGTGGGGGGAACCGACCAGTGGGGCAATCTGCTCGCGGGGGTAGATCTCATCCGCCGCGTGCGCGAAGAGACAGTCCACGCGCTGACGGCGCCGCTCATCACGTCGGCCACCGGCGAGAAGTTGGGCAAGACCGCTGGCAATGCGCTCTACCTTGATGCCGCGCTGACCACTCCCTACGAGCTCTACCAATATTGGATCAACACCGATGACCGTGATGTCGGGCGCTACCTCAAGATCTTCACCTTCCTGCCGCTGGAGGAGATTGCCGCGCTGGAACGCGAGCAGGCGGCTGATCCGGGGAAGCGCGTGGCGCAGCGGCGGCTGGCCTACGAGGTGACACAGCTCATCCACGGCACGGCGGTGGCCGATGGCGTGGCGGGGGCCTCGCACGTGCTCTTTGGCGGGGGCGTGGACACGCTGACCCCAGCGAGTCTGCCCTACCTGGCGAGCGCGGTGCCGACGACGCCCATCCGCGCCGCGACGTTGGCACAAGGCCTGCCGATGCTGGAGACGCTCGTGGCGGCGGGCGCGCAGCCCTCCAAGGGCGCCGCGCGTCGGCTGATCCAGCAGGGCGGCCTCTACGTCAACGACCAGCGCTGGAGCGATCCCGACCGCCCGCTCACCCGCGCGGAGGCGCTCTTCGGGCGCGCCATCCTGCTACGGACGGGCAAGAACAAGTACCACCTGCTGCTGACAGAGGAGGAGGAATAGGGGCTGGCGGCGTGGGACCGCTCGACGCCGGGAGGCGGGTGTGACGGCAGGGCGGGTGTGACGGCAGGGCGGGTGTGACGGCAGGGCGCGTGTGACGGCAGGGCGCGTGTGACGGCAGGGCGCGTGTGGCATACATATTGCGGCCCGACGAAGCATCGCATCGCGAGCGTCTCTCACGCGGCTTTCGAGAAAGGACAACGGACGCCATGGCGACCGCCAATTCCAACGGCACTGGTGGCCGGGAAGGATTCCTGAAACGCCACATCGGCTTCGTGCCCAACCCCATCAGCAAGCGCAGCCATCAGCTCACCGCGCGCACGCAAGACGCCAGGGTCACGGTCTCCGTCTGCCCGTATTGCGGCGTCGGCTGCAGCCAACTGGTGTATTCCAAAGCTGGCAAGGTCATCAACATCGAGGGCAACCCCGACAGCCCCATCAACGGCGGCCACCTCTGCCCCAAAGGCGCCTCTACCTATCAGCTCATCAACAACCCCAACCGCCCGACCACGGTGCTCTACCGCGCGCCCAAGAGCGACCACTGGGAGACGCGCCCGCTGGAGTGGGCGATGGATCGCATCGCCCAGCTCGTCAAGACCACGCGCGATGCGACCTTCCAGATGACGAACCCGGAGGGCACGCGCATCAACCGCTGCGAGAGTATCGGGCACATCGGCGGCGCCACGCTGGATAACGAAGAGAACTACCTGATCCTCAAGCTCTGGCGCGCCCTGGGCATCGTCCACATCACCAACCAGGCCCGTATCTGACACAGTTCCACCGTGCCCGGTCTGGGCATCAGCTACGGTCGCGGCGGCGCCACCACCGCGCAATGGGATCTCGCCAATAGTGACTGCATCGTCATTCAAGGCTCGAACATGGCGGAATGCCACCCGGTCGGGTTCCGTTTCGTCATGGAGGCGCGCGAGCGTGGCGCCAAGATCATCCACGTGGATCCCCGGTTCACGCGCACCTCCGCCTGCGCTGATATCTACGCGCCCATCCGCCCCGGCAGCGACATCGCCTTCCTTGGCGCGCTCATCAACTACACCCTCCAACACGAGAAATACTTCAGAGAGTATGTAGTCCACTACACCAACGCCGCCACGCTCATCAACGCGGATTTCAAGGATACTGAGGATCTCGACGGCATCTTCTCTGGCTACGACGCCAAGGAGCGGGTGTACTACCCCGACTCGTGGAGCTACGAGGGCGAGCCGCCGCCCAAGAGCAGCGCCCACAAGAAGGCCCGCACCGGCGAGACCTTCGCCGAGCGCGCGGCACGCTCCACCAAGACGCCACCGCCACGCGACGAGACGCTCCAGAACCCGCGCTGCGTCTTCCAGATTCTCAAGCGCCACTTCGCCCGCTACACGCCAGAGCTAGTCGAGCGGATCTGCGGCACGCCCAAGGAGGTCTTCCTCCAGATCGCCGAGACCATCACCGCCAACTCCGGGCGTGACCGCACGACCGCCTTCTGCTATGCCGTCGGCTGGACACAGCACACCGTTGGCGTGCAACTCATCCGTACCTGCGCCATCTTGCAGTTGCTGCTGGGCAACATCGGGCGGCCTGGTGGGGGCATTCTGGCGCTGCGTGGCCACGCCGCGATCCAAGGCTCAACCGATACGCCCACGCTCTACAACCTGCTGCCAGGCTATCTGCCCATACCGCTCGAGGACGAAGCGACCTTCAAGGACTATATCCAGGAGTATCAGGCCGAGGGTGGCTGGTGGCACAACTTCCCCAAGTATGCCGTGAGCCTGCTCAAAGCGTGGTACGGCGAGTACGCCACAGAGGCGAACGAGTACGGCTACCACTACCTGCCCAAACTGCACCCGCAAACCGACTACTCCTACTACCCCATGATGTTCGGCATGGTGGATCACGCCATCCAAGGACTGTTTGTCATGGGCGAGAACTTCGCGGTAGGTGGCCCCGCCTCCATTCTGGAGCGCAACGCCCTCCGCGGTCTCCAGTGGTGCGTGGTGCGTGACCCCTTCCTGGTCGAGACGGCGGACTTCTGGAAGATGGAGGGCGTGGACCCAGCGAGCGTCGAGACCGAGGTCATCTACATGCCCGCCGCTTGGCCCGCCGAGAAGGATGGCAGCCTCACCAATACCCAGCGGCTGCTGCAATGGCACGAGAAAGCGGTGGACCCGCCGGGCGACGCGCGCTCCGAGAACTGGTTCATGTATCACCTCGGCCAGCGCCTCAAGGCGCTCTATGCGCACAGCTCGCTGGAACGTGATAAACCACTGCTCCAGTTGACGTGGGACTATCCCGTGCATGGCGAGATCCGGGAGCCAGAGGCGCTGGCGATCTTACGCGAGATCAATGGCTACACCCTGGCCGATGGCAAGCTCGTCCCTGGCTTCCAGCAACTGGAGCACGACGGCAGCACCGCCTGTGGCAACTGGATCTATAGCGGCGTGATGCCTGAGGCGGGCAAAAATCTTGCCGCCAGCCGCCAGCGGGATGAGGCGGGCGCGTATACCAACCACAGTCAGTGGGGCTTCGCCTGGCCCGCCAACCGACGCATTCTCTATAACCGCTGCTCCGCCGATCCCCAGGGCCAGCCGTGGTCCGAGCGCAAACGGCTGATCTGGTGGGATGCCAGCGCCGCCGAGGGCAAGGGCCAGTGGGTTGGCTACGACGTGCCAGACTTCACGGTGCGGAAGGCGCCGGACGCGAACGCCGACGAGACCGGCGAAGGGATGGATGCGCTCTCTGGCAGCGACCCCTTCATCATGCACGCTGACGGGCGCGGCTGGCTCTACGCGCCGCACGGCCTGAAGGACGGCCCGCTGCCGGCCCACTACGAGCCGGTCGAGTCGCCGGTGCCCAACGCGCTCTATCCGAAGTACCCCCATAATCCAGCGGTGGTCCTCTTCGAGCGCCCCGACAATCCGTATAACGGGGCAGGCAACCCAGACTACCCCTATGTCATCACGACCTATCGCCTGACGGAACACCACACCTCCGGTGCCATGTCGCGCTGGAATACCTGGCTCTCCGAGTTGCAGCCGGAGTTGTTCGCGGAGATCAATCCCGAACTGGCGGCGGAGAAGGACATCCAGACCGGCGACTGGCTGACGATCAGCACCGCGCGCGCCCAAGTGGAAGCGCGGGCGATGGTGACCGAGCGCATGCGGCCGCTGCGCATTGATGGGCACACGATCCACGTGGTCGGCCTTCCCTATCACTGGGGACCGGCGGGCGTGGTCGTCGGCGACATCGCCAATGACCTCATCGGCGTGGCCATTGATCCGAATGTGCGCATCCACGAGGCCAAGGCGTTTACCTGTAATCTGCGCAAGGGGCGCAAAGCGGGTGATGCCACCGTGCGGCGGGAGTTCGAGGATCTGCGCGCGCGGGCGGCGGACGGCGGCGCGGTGGACCGCGTCGAGAGCGAAGGCGCGGAGATGCTGCGGCGCGCGCCCCTCGCGGGTGAGTAAGCGGCGCGCGGGGTGAGAGGAGAGCGGTATGGCCTACGGCTTTTTCACCGATACGACCCTCTGCATCGGCTGCAAGGCCTGCGAGGTGGCCTGCAAACAATGGAACCAACTGCCAGCCGATAATTTCCGCCTTTCTGGTATGAGCTATGACAATACCGTCCAACTCAGCGCGACGACCTGGCGCCATGTCGCTTTCATCGAGCAGTTCGAGGGACGCGGCCAGGTCAACGGGCATACCGCGAGCCAGAGCGACGGAGCGAACGCCATCGCCACGCGCATCCAGCAGGAGCCGCGGCTGCTGGACATCCCCAATGGTGGGCTGCTGGGCGAGCATCGCTGGCTGATGATGAGCGACGTCTGCAAGCACTGCACGCACGCGGGCTGCCTCCAAGCGTGCCCTACCGGCGCCATCATCCGCAACGAGTTCGATGACGTCTATGTGCAGCCAGATATCTGCAACGGCTGTGGCTATTGTGTGCCATCCTGCCCTTTCGGCGTGATTGATCTGCAGCCAGAGGACGGACGCGCATGGAAGTGTACACTCTGCTACGACCGGCAGAAGGTAGGCCTGGAGCCGGCTTGCGCCAAGGCCTGTCCCACGCGATCCATCCGCTTCGGCGACCTGGAAACGTTGCGGCGGCAGGCACATGAGCGCGTGGGCATGCTCCATGAGCGCGGCATTACGGGCGCCTACCTCTACGGCGCGGAGGAGGAGCGGACCACCGTTGGGCCAACCAACGCCTTCTTCCTCCTGGTGGATGAGCCATGCAAGTACAACCTGCCCGAGCACCCCCGTCTGCCCCAGGCACAGGTCGTTCCGAACTACATCGCGACGGCGCTGACGGGGCTGGCGTTGGGCGCCGCGGCGGTGCTCGCGTTGCTGTCGAAAAGAACCTAACCCCCTGGCCTCTTCCCCGGACGAGGGAAGGGGGAAGCGGAGGAGTGAGCGCATGCGGAGACGCAGCCAGACGATTCTCCCCGACCAGAACGGGCATCGCGCCATGTCGCGGGAGCAACGCGAGCCGTTGGGGCGCCTGCCGGGGACGACCGAGCCGGCGACCTATTATGGTCAGCCAATGATCAAACGCCCAACGTGGAAGTGGCCCATTCCCCTCTATTTCTTCATCGGGGGCGTGGCCGGCGGCGCGGCTCTCATCGGCGGCCTCGCCGACCTCTTGGGTGGTGGGCGCTACCGCGCGACGGTGCGACACGCGCGCTGGATCGCGCTGGTGGGGGCCATGATCAGCCCCGTGCTCCTGATCGCCGATCTGGGGCGCCCCACACGCTTCCACTATATGCTGCGCGTCTTCAAGGTGGCCTCGCCGCTGAGCGTGGGCACGTGGATCCTCTCCGCCTTCGGGCTGACGTCAGGTGCTCTAGCGATGAAGCAGGCCGCGGAGGATAGCATGCTCTTGCGACGCGAGAGTCGGCTGGGGCGAGTCGCGCGGGCGCTGCCCAGTAGGCCGCTCGCCGTGTTGCATGTGCTGCTGGGGTTGGGGCTAGGCGGCTACACCGGTGTGCTGCTCGCCGTGACGGCGGTGCCGCTGTGGGCGGCGGCGGGGCTGCTGCTGGGGCCCCTCTTCTTGGCGACGGCGGTGGCCTCTGGCGCATCCCTGCTGGCGCTGCTGGCCACGCTCCACGGGCAAGCGGGTGACGCGGACCGCGCCCAGGTGGAGCAGGTGGCCACGGTGGCCACGGTGACACAGCTTGGCCTCACCGTGGCGCGCGAGGTCATGGTGCCCAAGACCATCGCCAGGCCGCTGCACTCCGGCCTCTGGGGCACGATCTACCGCGTCAGCGCGGTGGGCGCTGGAATGTTGGGGCCATTGGCACTGCGACTGCCAGCACAGGTGCGCGGTCATCGGGTGGGGCGCACGCTCTCGGCCACAGCTTCGACCCTCGCGCTGGTTGGCGCGCTGGCCGAACGCTTCGCCCTCGTTGAGGCAGGCAAGCAATCCGCCGCGGATCCGCTGGCCTATCAGGAACTCACGAAAGGCGCGCCAGGCGCGGCCCGACCGCTGCCAGGGCAACAGGCCCAGTCGGCCCCGGCGTCCGCGCCATTTCAGGCCGGGCAGGTCGCCCCGGAGCGCACGGGGCCATAGCCGCAACCGCGCGGAGGAGCGCCTCGGACCGAGTGGTGCGGACTGAGTGGTGCGGACTGAGTGGTGCGGACTGAGTGGTGCGGACTGAGTGGTGCGGACTGAGCATGACCCCCTCTGAAAAGAGGCATGTCCGGTCCGTGCCACCCATGGCGCCAGCAGGCGCGTGTACTGCCGCGGCGGGGATTACTGGCTGGGCGGCTCTTCCCGCTCTTTCGGGGGCGCCAGCCGCTCGCGCACCTGCTCCATCGTCTCGGTCGCGATGTGGGCCAGCACCGCTTTGAGCGTGGCCTCATCGGCGGCGGCCAGCAGCGCGGCCAGCGCGTCATCCAGCGCGCCAAAGCGCCCCTCCAGCGCGGCGCGCGTCCCCTCGCGCAGACCCTCGACCTTGCCTTCGGCCTTGCCTTCGGCCCTGCCTCCGGCCCTGCCTTCGGCGACCCATGCGCGATACAGCGGCGACTCATCTAGCAATTCAGTTGACATGAAAATCCTCCTCACCAGTGCGCGCGCCGCCGCCTCGCCATGAAAGCGGGCCGTAAACACCGCCAGCAGTGAGACGAGGTCACCGACCAAGTCCGCGGGCGCGCGCTCCTGGATCGCGGTAGCGGCCTGGCCAATCGTGGGCAGGTCCGCCCCCCGCATGAACGGCACCAGTGGCAGCAGCCCTACCGCTGAGTTGAGGTGATCGCGTGCGGCCAACTGATAGATCTCGACGTTGATGATCTTCCAAGTCGCCTGCTCCCAGGCGCCGACGCGCATCGTATACGACGAGGCCGGCACCGCCGCGCCCCGCCGCTGGAGCCAGAACACCACCGAGAGCACCGGCAGATCATGGATAATGCTGGCGCGCGAGCCATACTGGAAACAGCGCCGGGGCATCGCCGCGTCGAGATAGGCCTGGGCCTCGAGGTTGATCGCGCATTCCTCACCCTGATAGCGGGCGCGGAAGAGCGTATCCAACTCTAACTGTGGCTCGGTGGCCACCTGTGTCGGCAGAGGCTCCAGATACTCCACGCCTGGCAATGCCAAGGCGAGCGCATCCGCGGGGCGCGCCTGGAGGAGCCGTTTGAGCCCCTGATCCATCTCGCCCATAGCGTCTGCTCTCCTCCCGCCACCGACCGACCCATCGAGCGGCCTGGCCCCCGACTCCGCATCATCCAGTATAGCATAGGAAGCCGCGCGTTCGGTTGGTCATGGCGCCCCAAGAACGCTCCGCGCGCCATGCGGAAGCATCCTGCGCCGACAAACGGAAGAAGGGGCATATATCTAACATATAGTGTTAGATATATGTTAGAGTTTAGGGAGATATATTGACATTATTTGCTCAATAATACTATGCTCTAGATGTGAGGTACCCAATGGTGATGTCCCATACCGGCATGCCGTTGGGGAAGGTTTCAGGTTCCAGTGAAGGAGGGCACGTGCATCATGTCTTCTGTAACTCGTTGGGATCCCGTTCGTGAGGCGACCTCGCTAC
>JADMIN010000827.1 GCA_015478575.1 Ktedonobacterales bacterium
CCGACGCGCTTCCCCGACGCGCTTCCCCGACGCGCTTCCCCGACGCGCTTCCCCGGCGCACGTCCTCGCCTCGTGCTTGGATTGTACCGCCGCGTCCAATCCGCCGTCAAAATGGCGGTGGGCCGCGGTGGGCCACGCCCGCCCGCGAGACGCTAGTCGCGTATCCCTAGAGTGGGCTTCAAGCGAGCAAGCGCATGGGCGGGGCCGATGACCTCCGCCATCTCCCCGCCCATGTCACACCTCGCACAGCGTGCCCCCGCTACGACGCGGACGCCCTCGCCGCGCGTCGTAGCTACTCTTCGCTCGCGACGATCGTCCCTTCGACGGTGGTGTGCTTGCCATTCTGGCTGGCGCGCGCGCGCACGCCGGCCAGCGCGCCCGCGGCCTGCGGCGCCTGGGCGATTACGTTGTTGAAGACTTCCTTGGCCTTGGGCAACTGTGCCTTGTACTGCTCGGTCGCCGTCTTGGCCACCTGGCCGCCCACCTGGCGCGCCTGGTTGGCAAAGCTCTGCGCGACCTGCGAGCCTCTCTGGCCCAGTTCGCCATACTGCTCCGCGAAGCGGCGAGCCGCCTCACGCCCTTCCTTGCGCGCCAGAATCACGCCCAGCGTCACAGCGCCCATGCCCAGCGTCGCACCCGCGATCAGGGCTACCACCTGCTTTGGTTTCATGATGTTCTACTCCTCCTGGCTTTTCGCCACGCTGCCGGGCGCAGCCCTCTGCTGTCCGGCCGCAACGAACCGCTTACGCACCCTAGACGGCGCGCATCCCGTGGCGCGCCGCTCTCCACTGTGAAGACGGGGATGAGAGGCGCTCCGCACTCACCCCAGCCACATACTATACGGCGGAGAGTAGAGCATAGGGAATGCCAAAATTGCCTCTTCGCTCACAAAGTGCTCCACCGCGCTACGTATTTTCTGGCGCTCTGGCGCTCTCAGCGGCCAGTGGCGGCTCAGGCGCGAGCGGCGGAACGGGGGAGAGAGGGAGTGTGGGTGTCCGCGTCCGGTGGCGCGATCGGCGCCACACGCAGCACGGTGGACTGCGTCGCGCTCTCCCCAATACCTGGCGCGGCGCCGTCCAGCGCGGGGGGCGGACTCGGCGCGGGACGGAGGGGAGGCACTGGACGCTCCCCCATTACCCATGTGCCAGGCTCCACCGGTGGCGGCTCAGGCGAGCGGTGGCGGCTCCAGCGCAGCGCCTGCGCCAACTCAGCGGCGTGCTCATAGCGCTCGGTCACCTCGCGCCGCAACGCCAGCAGAATGACCTCCTGCACGGATGGCGGTGTCTCGGGGCGATAGGTCGTGAGCAGCGGCGGATCAGCCACCATGCGGCGCGAAGCCGCGGCCAGGGGGGTGGTGCAGCGCCTGCGAACGCTCGTTGCGCGGATGCCCCGCGTCGCAGAGCAGCACGCGCCGCCGACAGCGCC
>JADMIN010000828.1 GCA_015478575.1 Ktedonobacterales bacterium
ACGATATACATCACGTAGAGCGCCAGGCCGATGGCCGCCGCGATGAGATCGAGGTGCAGGCGCTGCCACAGTGGCTTGGTCGTCGCGCGCGCCGATTCGCGGCGCAGGGCGAGCACATTGAAGCTGGCCGCGCGGTTGACGGAGAAGATCAGCGCGGCGGTGCTGACGAGCACCGCGGCCAGCGCATACCAGCGCACGCCATACGCGATCGTGAGTGGGTTGCCGCCAAGGATGCTTACCGCGCCGCGATCCGCCGGGGCAAGGGTATTCGCCGCGATCCACCGCACGAGGGGAATGGCGAGCAGCGGCCCAACGACGAGCGCGATCAGCCCTAGCGCCAGCCCTTGCAGCGTGAGCGCGCCGAAGATCTGGCGCCGCGCCGCCCCACGACTGCGCATCACCGCGATGGCGTCGGATTGGCGATCCACCAGCAGATCAGCCATCAGGCGCACGAAGAGCAGCACCAGCCCCAGCACTTGGAGCAGCAGAATGGTCACGGGAATCTGCAGGACCGCGACACGGCTGCCATATTGCTGGAGGATGTAGAGCGCCTGCGGATTGGCGTAGCTGTTTTGCACACCGGGTAGGGCGCTGAGCGCGCCGGGGATCTGCGTTTGGATGGGATTGATCTGGTTGAGCAGGGCGTCTAGGTGGTCGGTGGTCAGGCGTGAGAGATCCAGCGGGTATGACCAGGAGAGCAGATTGGGCGGCCCACTGAGGCGCGGATCCCCTCCCTGAGACTGGCCGCCGACAGGGGAGACCGCGCCCACCAGCGAGAGCAGCGTATCGTTGGAAGCCAGCGCCTGGATCTCTAGCGCCCCATCGCCGCGCGACTGCGGCAGGAAGCCGCTTCCCCCATAGAAGGGCGCATCGGGCGAGGTAGAGGAGAAGATGCCCACGACGGAGATGGGTAGCGTGCTTGGCGCCCTCTGGCCAAGGATGAGTATGCGGAGCGTGGCGCCGGGTGCGGCGCGCAACGCGGTGGCGCTGCTCTGGGTGAGCGCGACCTCGACCACTCCACTTCGCGCCAGCGGCAGGCGCCCCTGCTCGATCGTGACTTTGCTCGTGATCTCAGGAATGTCGCTCCCCATCAACCGCACATAGCTGTTGCCCTGGCCAGAGCCACCCGCTCCGGCGGCGCCAGCCAGTGGGAAGGGTTGCGTCTGAAAGGTGAAGATGGGCGGTCCGGCGAGGTAGGCGCCGAGCCGCTGCTGGAGGATCGGTGTGATGATCTGTTGCGCTTGCGTGCGCAGAGTGACGCTTGGCTGGTCGGCCTCCAATTGGACGAAGATACTTGAGGCATCGGGCGTGGACGTGTTGTAGCCGAGGCTGGGGCCATCAACCTGGGCTTGGTGCGAGCCCGTGATGAGCGCGCGCAGGCCCGCATTCGTGGCCACGGTGGAGAAGAGCGGCACCGTGCAGAGC
>JADMIN010000829.1 GCA_015478575.1 Ktedonobacterales bacterium
GCTGACCCTGCACGTGCGCAGCGGAGGCCTGCCCTTCCTGGTGAATCTGGATGGGGACGACCGGGGAGGGGTGGGCACCCTGCACCTGCTCGAGCAGCTGCACGGGTATCCGACGCTCGTCACCCCGCAGCTTCTGGGCGGCAAGGACCTCGGCAAGCTGGCGGAAACCGCGGACGGATACAGTCGCTTTGCCCACGCGCTCGGCGCTTTGGGAGAAGGAGGAGAGTGGCCATGACCGGTGGAAGCACGACGCTGCCCATGCTCGTAGGTCAGCCATCACCACAGGAAGCGCTGGCCTACAAGGTCATCACGTCCCGCAACAGCATGCGCGAGATGGTGGCCCTGGAGACGGCCATGCAGGGGCTGGCGCTCTCCGAGGACCACCCGGTCGCCCTGGAGATCGCGGGGACCGCCGCCGAGCAGATGTGGATCATCCGCGGGACGACCCCCGACTCCATCGATCACGTGCAGCGCCAGATCCGCGCGCGCTATCCCCAGGCCGAGTTCGTGGCCCTGCAAGGTGACGAGGACCCCTTCCGCATCGCGCCCGGTGAGACGGTCTCGGTCGACGAACTGGTCGCCGGGGCCGAGTCGTACCTGCCGACGCGCTCGTGGGACGAGAAGGCGCTGCAAAAAGAAGGGACGGACCCGCTCCTGGGTGTGCTGGCGGCCATCGAGCACCTGCCCCCGGATCTGCGCGCCGTCGCCCAGGTCGCCATTGTCCCCGCCCCTGCCTCCTGGGCGGGCCCGGTCGGCAGTCGCAAGGCCGTCGAGCATCCGCTCGAGCAGGAGCGGGAGCAGCACCGCGCCGAGATGTACGTCGGGCGAGAAAAGGGGTTCAGCTGGACGACCATCCTCGGCCTGGCCTCTATCCTCTTCGGCCTGTACCTGTGGCGGCTGTTCCACATCACCCTGCCACCGTGGGTGGCCCAGGCTCTGAGCTCCCTGCTCCACGGCCACGCCCCCTCCTTACCCGGCCAGCTCAAGGTCCAGTTCTACGGCGGGATCGTGGCGATATTTGTCGCCCTCTTTGTGCTCTACGTCATCTACGACCAGGTCCGCAAGCGCTTCTTCGGCAAGAAGACGCGCATCTACGATCAGCGC
Organism: Ktedonobacterales bacterium; assembly: GCA_015478575.1. Taxonomy (GTDB): domain Bacteria; phylum Chloroflexota; class Ktedonobacteria; order Ktedonobacterales; family JADMIN01; genus JADMIN01. The sequence goes on from JADMIN010000829.1 coordinate 1,105, forward strand.
CTCGTGACGCAGAAAACAGGGCAGGTCGCCTACCGCGTCCGCCTGCGCCTCTACGTCGTCGGCCCCGGCCCCAGGATGTCGCTGCCTCGCTACGGCCTGGGCCTGCTCCGCTCCCCCCTGCCGCGCACGCGAGAGGCCTGGGCCTCCGGCGCGGGCCAGGTATGGAAAGAGCTACGTGAAGAACTCGACTGGCGGCGCGCACAGGCCAAACGGCGCGACGTGGTGCTGCTGCGCATGGTGGCGGCCTACCGCCAGTTCCACCAGGGGTCGGGCGGCTTCTTCGTGCCCAGGCGCCTGGGCACCGGGGCCGCCACCAGG
>JADMIN010000102.1 GCA_015478575.1 Ktedonobacterales bacterium
GGCTCTACGGGCACACGGCGTAGCAGTACACAGCGCGGCGCCGACCTCAAATACGAGCTGAGCATCTCCTTCGAGGAGGCCGTACGCGGCTGCCAGAAGGAGATCGAGATTCCGCGCTGGGATACCTGCTCCACCTGCCGCGGCGCGGGCGCGCAGCCAGGCACCTCCACCACACGTTGCACGGCGTGCCAGGGCACCGGTGAGATCCGGCGCGTGCAACAATCCATCTTTGGCCAATTCGTCAACGTCATGGTCTGCGACCGCTGCCGCGGCGAGGGGCGTGTTATTACCACGCCCTGTGAGCGCTGCAAAGGCCAGGGCCGCGTGCGTGGTGTGCGCCGCGTGGCCGTCAATATTCCCGCGGGTGTGGATGATGGCATCAATGTGCGCGTTACCGGTGAGGGCGAAGCGCCGCCACGAGGCGGCACGCCGGGCAACCTCTATGTCTCGCTCTCGGTGAAGCCACACGAGTACTTCAAGCGCCAGGGGACCGATATCCTTTACGAGATGCCCGTCAGCTTCGGTGACGCGGCACTCGGTGCGGAATTAGAGGTGCCCACGCTGGACGGCAAAGAAACGCTCAAACTCCCGACCGGCACGCAGAGTGGCCGCGTCTTCCGCCTGAAGGGCAAGGGCGTCCCTGTGGTGCATAGCTCGTCACGCGGCGACGAGTTGGTGGTCGTCAAGGTGGTGACGCCGCAGACGCTCACGCCACGCCAGAAGGAGTTGCTGCGCGAGTTCGCTGAGATCGAACGCCAGCAGAACGAGAAGGGCCAGCACAATCTCTTCGAGAAGGGCTTCGAGAAGATCAAAGATGCGCTGCAATTCGACTAGATGCGCTAGTGGGGAAGCGCTTCATCGCCCACCAGCGCATCCTCCATCTCATCGCCGCGCCTGACCTCGATGTAGGAAATGTCGCGCCAGCGCTGGCGCGTGCCTCGCATGGCGAACGCGAAGCGATCAGTGGCAAGCATGGCGGGCACATCCTCAAGCGGCTCATCAGGGTCACCAAGCGTGAAGCCCGCGAAACAGCTTGCCACCCGCAGGCGGTCGAGCGCCCGCGCGAGCGCCCCAGCCGCATCCGGCGCACCTCGCAGCCCCGCCTCGATATAGTCAGCGCAGACGTCATCCTCGTTGGGCACCCCCTCAGCTTCGCCTGGCCAAGTAGCTGTCGGCACCAGCGTGATGACGCCATCACTCGCGCGGGCCAGATGCGCGGCGACACGCACTGTGGCCCGCGCGTTGACGAGTGCGGCTATGAGGATATGCGTTGCGTTGATGGCGCCCACCGCTCCCTGTGTGCCTGCCCCCGTCCGCTGGATGAGCAGCCGATCACGTACCTCGGCCGCCGCCATCCGCGATGGCGAATTGTTATGATCGAAGCCAGGGATGAGCCGGCCCTTGATCTCGCCGATGAGCAGCGCCTCCGGCTCGCGGGCGCGTAGCGCCCGCGCCTCCTCCACCGTGCGCACCAGCCAGAGTCCACGCGCTCCACCCGCCAAGGCGTATGCCGCGACGGTGAACGCGCGGCTCACATCAATCACGATCGCGACCCCCCGTGCCCGCTCCGCCTCTCCGCCTGCGACCCGCCGAATCTCCATATCCTTCCCCCCTCTTCTGGCGCGCCTCCATCGCGCGATGCACGGCGCTCACGGCCCGCTCGCGGCGTACCAGCGGCAAGCTCAGGCATTGTAGCATGTGCGCAGAGTGACGAGCGCGGAGATGATATGAATTTCTCCTGATGCGGTTTGATACGAGGCCGATCTCGCCTTTGGTGGCATGAGGTCTGCCCACGGAAAGTCCTGGCAAGGCCATAAAGGAGAGCACCATTCTACAAGGAGCAATGGCCACGGGTGAGGACTGGCAAGCACGCTCCAGCCCGATCTATCGCTTGTACCCTATGGAGGGGAGGAACATATGGTCGCGCATGAGCACACAGCAATGCTGGAGCCTCAGCCCTCCTACTGGGACGCTGTCCCATGCCTGCCTTCACACCAGTCTGGTAGGAAGACAAGTGCGCGGGTGTTGGTGGTAGATGATGACGCCAGCATTGCGGGGTTGTTGGTGGACGTGCTGGAGGGCGCGGGCTACCGCGCGTATCATGCGAGCAACCGGCAGAACGCGCTCACGATGGCGCGCGTCATCCACCCAGAGTTGATTTTGACGGATTATCTGATGCCGGAGGTAGATGGTCGGCAAGTCATCCGCGCGCTGCGCGCGCATACAGCGACGCGCGATATTCCCGCCGTGCTGATGAGCAGCACGCGCCCGAGGACGGCCGGGCTTGAGGGTGTGCCCTTCCTGCCGAAGCCCTTCAACCTCGATGATGTGCTGGGCGTCGTTCGAGACTACGTCGTCGAGCCGCTCACACCCAGCGAAGCGTAGTGGCGGCTCCACGTGAGGGGCCGCCACTGCCAGCGCCTGGTCCATCCTGCTGCTGGGCACCCATGCTCTGCCACGATCGTACCCAATATTCAGCTAAGCGGTTGGTTCCTCCGCGTTGGTCAGACCCACTTCCGGAGATGGCGCCATCTCGCCTCGGTCCTGTCGGAAGCCAGCCGCGCGCGCTTCCTCTTCGCTGGCGAAGTAGACGCGATTCTCCTCTGCCGGCAGATGCTCCTCGTCACGCACCTGATGAAAGACCATTGTATGGATGTTGCCGACGAAGGTGGCCTCATCGGCGGTCGTCGCGAAGCTTCTGTTACCGGTCGGCTCAGGGGCGCCGGTCTCCAGGTTCTCCCCTGCCCCAGCGCCATCCATGCGGCTGGGATGCGTGGGGGCAGTTGTCGCGCGCCCATCTGTAGCGCTAGGCCGCACTCCATTGTGGGGAGCCTTGTTCGTCGGTAGCTCAAGCAGTGGCTCCTCCGCGGAGGCGGCGAGTCGGCGCTGTGCGAGGAAGTAGGCCCCAGCGCCCGCGGCCACTAGCCCAACCCCCACGCCCGCGAGCCACAGCCCCACACGCACGCTGTCGCTGCGCGTCTTGCGTCGGGCCTCCGCGACCGGGAGGCTAGATGCTAGCCGATCAAGCGCGCGTGCCCCCGGACCTTGGGCCACCAGCGTGCGTAGGCTCTCCACGCGCGCTGGCACTCCACCACGCAGTGCCTCCAATCGCGAGGGTACCTCCTCACGTAGACGCAGATCACGCTTCGCTGACCGCAGATCGCTCCAGCGCGCGATAAGCGGCGCTACCACTGTGGTAGAGACGAGGCCGACGCGGAACCAACTCCCGCTTGCGCGCGTGCGCAGCGCCTCCAGTTGTTGCATAGCGGGCTTCCTTTCACTCAGCGGACATGCCCGCGCGACCCGCGCGCAGGCTCAACGAGCACACACTCCAAGGCCGCTCATCAAGCACATCATGTGCCAGAATGCGCGGTCAAGCTACGTGCTGTCTCGCGGGTGGCCCACCGCGCTAGCGCCGCCAGCGGGGAAAGCCTCCTCACTCCCTATTGTGTCGTATGTGCCGCCGCCTGTGCTAGAAGCGGGCGGCAAAGATCATGTGGCGCGTGCCGGAAGGTGAGAGCCTCGTTATACCTTCGTAAGTTTTCGTGGGTATAACCACCCTGGTAGGGAGGAGGCACAGCGCCGAAGAAGAGAAGGACGGCATGGCTGATAACGTGCGCATGCATCCGCTAACGGATGAGAAACTCTATGCTGGGCTTCCCCCGCTGGAGCCGATGCTCCGCCGCATCGTCGCCGTGTGCGATACGACATGCGCGCGCAATCTGGCCCGGCTGGAACATGCGGAGGCATTGCGCGTGGCGCTCTTTCCTGTCGCGCGGCAGTATGCCTACCTCAATCACGCCTCGGTATGCGCGCCGCCCCTCCCTATTACACGGGCTGTTTCCCGCTTCCTAGAGGCCGTGGGTAGGTGCGGCTCAATGGCTTATGATCATTATGCCAGCGAAGAAGCCAGCGTCCGCGCCCGCTTCGCACGCCTCATCGGCGCCGCACCCGACGCCATCGCGCTGGCCAAGAATGTGAGCGACGCGCTGATGATGGTGGCCTCTGGCCTGAACTGGTACCCTGGCCAAAACATCGTCACAGGAGAGGGTGAGTTTCCCGCGAACGTTTACCCTTGGCTCAATCTCCGCGAGCGGGGGGTGGAGGTACGCATCGTACCGAGCCGTGGCGGTCGCCTCTCGCTTGATGACATCGCCGCGCGGATAGATGCGCGCACACGCCTGGTGACGCTGAGTTTCGTCGAGTTCGGCAGTGGCCAGCGCCACGATCTCGCGGCGGCGGCGGCGCTGGCTCACACGCACGGGGCGCTCTTCGGTGTGGATGGCGTACAAGGAGTGGGTGCCCTGCGCTTGGATGTCGCGGCCAGCGCTATTGACTTCCTCGCCTGCGCCAGCCCCAAGTGGCTACTTGGCCCATCCTATGCTGGCCTGCTCTACATCCGGCCCGCGCTGCTCCATCGCTTGCGTGCCATCCCGCATGGATGGACGAGCGTGCGCGCGCCGGAGCACCTCACCGACTTCGCGCAGCCACTGCGCGCGGATGCTGCCCGCCTCGAATGTGGCACAAACAGCCTCACGGCGCTGGTCGGTCTTGGGGCCGCGCTGGATCTGCTCGAAGCCGCTGGCATGGAGGACGTAGAGCGACGTGTGCTGGGGCTAGCCGCACTTGTGCGTGCGGGGCTGGCCGCACGCCAGCACGAGATTCTCAGCCCGCATGGACCGAACGAGCATTCCGGCATTGTCTGTTTCCGTCCCCGATTCCGCCCTTCCGTCTCTGGCACGCCATCCGCTGAGCGTCTTGTAATCGCACTCGCCGAGCACAGCGGCGTGGTCGTCTCGGCCCGCCAGGGATGTGTCCGCGTCTCGCCACACTTCTATAATACTCCAGAGGAGATCGCGCGCTTCCACGTGGCGCTCGACGAGGTGCTCGCTTGACAGCAACGCCTCCGGTATGTACACTCGCCGCGGCGAGAGGTGGGGCTACATGCGCCGCCGCGTCTCCCGCGCCGCTACGGATGCGTGGAGCGCGGCCCAAACGCTTCACTGGAGGGATATCTACCATGCCGATTCGCAAGGCTATCATTCCCGCCGCCGGCCTGGGCACTCGCATGCTGCCGGCGACGAAGTCGGTCCCTAAGGAAATGCTGCCCTTAGCGGACCGCCCAACGATCCAATATATCGTTGAGGAGGCGGTGGCCTCTGGCATCCAGCACATAACCATGATTACGAGCCGTGTCAAACGTGCGCTCGAAGACTACTTCGATGACGCGCCCGAACTGCGCGCCGTGTTGGAGCGCAAGGGTGACACCGCCGCGTTGGAGATGCTCGACCATACCAGTCGTATGGCCCAGTTCAGCTTCACGCGCCAGCACGAGCCGCGTGGATTGGGGCATGCCGTCCTCGTCGCGCGCGATCTCATGGGCGCTGAGCCATTCGGCGTCCTCCTGGGTGATGATCTAGTAGATCATCCAGAGCGGCCCTGCCTGCGGCAGCTCATGGATGTGCATGAGCGCCATGGCGGCTGCGTCATCGCGGTCATGCGGGTGCCGCGTGAGCAGATCTCGCGCTATGGTATCGCCGCGATAGACTCTTACGGCGACTTGGATGCGCGCACGCATCGTGTGCAAGGGCTGGTGGAGAAGCCGTCCCCAGAGCAGGCGCCCTCGAACCTGGCTGTCATCGGGCGCTACGTGCTCACACCCAGCATCTTTGACGTGCTCGAGCAGACGCCCCCTGGCCGTGGTGGCGAGATCCAGCTCACCGACGCACTCCACACGCTCGGCCAGAGTGAGCCGGTCTACGCCTACGAGTTTGAGGGCACACGCTATGACACTGGCGACCCTGTCGGACTGATTACGACCTCACTCGCCTATGCGCTTCAACGCCCTGATCTTGCCCCTGGCATCCGCGCGTATCTTCGAACGCTGCGCCTTGATTGATCACTCCCACCTGATCGCGCTTTGGGTGTATACTGTGATGCCAGGCACCCAGCAAGCCGCGTGAGAGAATGCCGAGCGCGTGGCCGTATGTCGGCCGGTATACCGAACCGCATTCAGGAGTCAGCGATGGACCAAATACAGACGCAAGTACCGCTGCCACTGGCTGGCCGTATGGCGCTGGTGACCGGCAGCAGTCGCGGCATCGGGCGAGCCACCGCGCTGCGTCTCGCCGCGATGGGCGCTGCCGTGGCCGTGAATTACCGCAGTGACGAGCGGGGCGCCGCCGAGACGCGCGCCCTGATTGAGGCGCAGGGGGGGCGAGCGCTCACCTTCCAGGGCGACGTCTGCCGCGAGGACGATGTCGCTCGTCTCTTCCAGACGGCGGAGGCGAGCCTCGGCCCTCTTACCATTCTGGTCAACAATGCCGGCACGACCAACGACCGACTCCTGCTGCGCATGACGCTTGATGATTTCGTGGGTCTATTGCAAGCCAACCTTGTCTCGGCGTTCCTCTGCACGCGCGCTTCTCTGCGCTCGATGATGAAGGCGCGCTGGGGGCGTATCGTGAACGTTGCCTCGATCTCTGGCCTCATGGGCCAAGTGGGTCAGGCGAACTATGCTGCCTCCAAAGCCGGATTGATCGCTTTCACGAAGAGCACCGCGCGTGAGATGGCTAGCCGGAATATCACCGCGAACACCGTCGCGCCCGGCTACATTCCTACCGAACTAACCGCGAACGTCTCCAGCGAGTTTAAGGATGAGTATCTGCGCATCACTCCTTTGGGGCGCTATGGCACGCCTGAGGAGGTGGCCGCCACAATCGCCTTTCTCTGCTCACCCGAAGCTGGCTACATCACTGGCCAGACCATCGCGGTAGATGGTGGCATCAGCATGCACTGAGCGAGCCTACTTCCAGCCGCATCGCGTAATGTATGAACCGGGGAGTCGCGTGCGGCACAATGCTGATCATGCGACTCCCTGTCTCTCACCTTTCTTCACCGTTGGAGGAGCGCGAGGCCAGGGCATGACATCATCACCTGCCCGTCGGAGGCATCAGACGCATACTCCAACTACACCTATCCAGACTACTTGCGACCGCTGCCTTCGGCGTGTACAATCGCTCTGAAAGAGCGTCCTCACTGCGCAGGGAACGTGGTGGCACGTGGATCGTCAGCAAGGGGCGCAGGTAACGAAAGGGGAACGGAGCGCGGCGCAAGCCGGAGACTCTGAAAAAACCATATGGCGGAACAGCGGAAGATTCGCGTGCTGGTGGCCAAGCCAGGGCTGGACGGACACGACCGAGGCGCGAAGGTGATCGCGCGGGCACTGCGCGATGCGGGCATGGAGGTGATCTACACGGGCATCCGCCAGACGCCGCAGATGATCGTCGAGGCAGCCATCCAGGAAGACGTAGACGCTATCCTCATGAGCATCCTCTCTGGCGCACACATGGCCATCTTTCCCAAAGTCATGGAACTGCTCAAGCAGGGGGGAATGGATGATGTGCTCGTCATGGCTGGCGGCATCCTGCCTGACGAAGATATCCCCACTATCCAGGCAATGGGCATCCGGGGCAACTTCGGCCCTGGCACGCCGCTCGCCACCGTCATTCAGTTCGTGCGTGAGAACGTTGACCCGCACCGCCTCGAACAGGCGCTCTCTCCACTTGGCGGAGCCAACGCACCCACTGAGACGGCACCCACTGAGATGGCACCCACTGAGACGGCACCCAGCCAGGGAGCACCTTCTGGGGAGGCAACGCGCTAGCATGGCCACACCAGACATCGCCGAGCGGCTTCTCGCTGG
>JADMIN010000830.1 GCA_015478575.1 Ktedonobacterales bacterium
CCCCACAGGAGGGCAGCCCCTGGCCGCGGCACGTAGCCACGGCGGGGACCGAGGACGTAGCGCAGGTAATATTGATAGCTGCACCGCATGAACACCCGCAGCCTCGAGATACTGAGGTACGGGAGCGGCGCGTGCTGTGGCTCTGGTTGCACGGGTGTGTGCCTTTCTAGTGCGAGCACAACAGGGCCCACAGGAGCGGTTGAAGCTGCTCGGCTGCGGGTCGGGACACGGGTGATGGGCCAGGGGGCGTGGGAGTGCTGCCTCCGACCCTTCAATGTGGGAACAAAGGGAGGGTGTGTTGGGCGTAGCCTGCGCACGCCGTGCAGGGAATGGGCTAGGCGGTCATGCGCGCGGGGGCCGCAGCGGCTGGGGCCGAGCTTCCTGCGTCGTGGCCTTCGCAGGCGACCTGGGCGCGCATGACCGCCAGTGCTTTCGCGTAGTGCAGGCGCACGCTGCGCTCGTTCAGGTGCATGTGCTCGGCAATCTCGTCCCAGCGGAGCCCTTCCAGCGCGCGCAGGGCGACGATGCGGCGGTCCCTTGGGTCCGCCAGGCACGCGAGGAGACGCTGCGCCTCCTCGCGCGCGTGCAGGCGTTCGTACTGGTCCTCCTGGTCGAGGATGTCGCAGCTGCCTTCCCCATCGACCGAGATGGGTTGAAGGTGGTCAACCAGCACGCGGGGAACGCGCATGGGCCGGCCAGACGGGCGGCCCTCTTCATCGCGCCGGTAGCGCATCCCCTCATCGCGCAGCACCCGGTTGAATTCGTCCACACATGCACAGCGCAGGTAATGGATGAAGTTCTGCACGATGAATCTCTCTTTGGGGTTCAGCGTTTCGCGCAGGACGTGTTCTCGCATGCCGGCGATCGCTTCTTCGCGCAGATCGGGCCGCTGGCGCAGGCCCCAGCTGTGCCGCTCGAATTCGGGAGCGCACCGCTCCAGCAGGATTTCGCAGAGGAAATCGCGGGAAGCGATGTCTCCTGCGCCCTGGCAGGCCCGGATGGAGAGGACCAGATCGCTTTCGCTGATCTCGTAGCGCCCCTCTAGCGTGCGGCGGGAGAGCCGTGCGTGCAGCTCGGCATCCCCCCTGGGATTTCCCTGTAGGGCGATCATCGCTCTTTGCCTCCTTTCTTTGTATGATGGTGAGAGAGGGTTGGGCGTCTGTCGTGTGGGCGTGCCTGCAGGGTGCGCGGTCCCGCACGCACCCTCTCTTAGAAACCACGAGAGTCGGTACCGTTCTTGGGGCGCGTCTCTCCCGTCGAGCCCCCTCGCGGTTCTCCCCGTTGCCTACCCTGCAGTGCGCCACCGCTACAAGAACGGGCCGTTCGAGAACTGCCAGGATGGCAGGTACACGTTTGGCGTATCGGGCCGCACGACCGCGCACCAGCCACTCACCTGGGCTACCCGCACGAGCCCTGTGGC
>JADMIN010000103.1 GCA_015478575.1 Ktedonobacterales bacterium
GCGCCAGCGCCGTGGGCAACGCTCCCCCCTCCCCGACTCCCCCTTCCCTCGCAGGCAAGGGGGCTGGGGGGTTAGGTCCCCGACTCCCCCTTCCCTCGCAGGCAAGGGGGCTGGGGGTTAGGTCCATAACGTCAATGGCGGATACCGGACGCCCCCCCGCGCGCCTCCCTCCTGGGCATAGCGCGCGGGTCAGGCGATGCGGTATCCTACTCGTACTTACCCCTGTGTATTGGCGCGCAAGGACCACCGACACTGACGGTGCGCGTGCGGTGTGATGAGGAGGGAAGCGCATGGCGGGCGCCGCGCTGACGCGAGGGCGGCGGGCGCGCCGCTGGCGGGGAGCACTGCTCGATTTCGATCGCAATGTCCACCTGCTGCTGCTCTTCACGCTCGGCAAGGGCTTCCAGCTCAGCATCGCCGCGCTCTCGATCAACCTCTATGTCCACAGCCTGGGCTACCGCCTCGATTTTATTGGGCTGATCGCCGCCATGCCCGCCCTCGGCTCACTCCTCTCGGCCGTGCCCGCGGGCTTCCTCGCCGACCGCTGGGGGCGCAAGCCGCTCCTCATCCTCAGCGGGCTGCTCAATCCACTTGCGCTCGTCGCCATCGGCCTCAGCACCAGCGCACCCTTCCTCCTGGCCGCCAGCTTCATGAACGGGGTGCTCTCCTCAGCCTACTGGGTCATCAACGTGCCGATGCTCACCGAGAGCACCCGCGAAGACCAGCGCGTCTGGGTGCTCTCACTCAACAACTTTCTGCTGCTCGGCGTGGGCGCGTTCGGCAGCCTCATCGGTGGCGCCGTGCCAGAGGTGGTCTCGCGGGTCGCTGGCGTCTCCGCGGTCAGCACGGTGGCGTTGCGCTGGGGTGTGCTCACCGCGGCCATCGCCGTCTTCTTGCCCGCGCTGCCGCTGGCCTTCCTCACGGAGCCGCGACGCGACACGGAACATCCCGCGCTTGCCAGCGCGCCCGCCATTCCAGCGGGCGCCGAAGCCGCGGCCATGGCGGCGGAAGGTCGCGCCACGAGCGCGGAGACAGTGCCCGCACCCGCTGAAACGGTGGATGCCGCGGTTGGCGACGAGCGGGCGGGCCGCTGGGCTACTGTCGCGCTCTTCCTGAAGCTGCTCGTCCCCGACGCGCTCTACTCCACCGGTGAGGGCGCGGCCATCGGCCTGCTCCAGCTCTTCTTCCTGTTGCGCTTCGGCCTGCGTCCAGGCGCCCTGGGCGCCTTCTATACATCCGCCGGGCTACTCAGCGGCGTCACCTCGCTCCTTGCGCCCCGCATCGTGCGGCGCTGGGGCAAGTTGCGCACCGCCACCGCCATGCAGATTCTGAGCGTGCCCGTGGTGCTGGGCATCGGCTTCTCCCCAATTTTCCCCTTCGCCGCCGCCGCGGAATATGGGCGCAATATGCTGCGTGGCCTCTTCGAGCCGGTCTACGCCGCCTTCGCGATGGAGCGCGTGCCGTCGCGCCAGCGCGCCACCCTCAGCGGCTTCTATAGCGTCACCTGGAGCATCGGCTTTAGCATCGGTCCCGCGCTGGCGGGATGGCTCCAGCAGAATGTCGGCCTCTCCGCGGCCTTCGTCGTCAGCGCCATCTGCATTGGCGCCGCCGCCATCCTGCTGCGTCTCTTCTTCGGCGGCGCCCGCTAGCTCCTCCCCGCGCCCGACTGGGCGTCACCCACACCCGCTCGTCACCCGTTGCCGGAGGTCATGGGCGTTGAGGCCGCCGGAACGGACGCACTGCCATCGGACGCACTGCCATCGGGCGTCGGCGTCCCAGCGGAGATGCGCCGCTGGGGCAGCGCCTGGCACAGATAGGCGCACGTCTGGGCATACCCCTCCTCGATCAGTTCCTTGGCGCTGCCAAAGCCCAGCGAGCCGCCATGTGATTGAGTCGAGAGGCGCAGCACGTGCGTCTCGACGCCGCGCGGCACGCGCTCCAGCGCCCGCTCCAGATGGTAGCGGTTCATCGCCTGCGAGGTGCGCTCTAGGATGGCCGCTACCGGCGGCGTGGCCATGCGGCGCGGGCGGCCGTGGTGCGCTGGTTGCGCGAGGTGCGGCGGCACGTGCGCGCCATCATTATAGCCCACATCAATCACGAAGAGACGCCGCGCGCCCAGGCGCAGAGCCGTATCGAGACTACAATTATCCAGCGCGCCCCCATCTACATACAGTTCCTCGCCAATGCGCACCGGTGGAAAGATGCCCGGAATGGCCGACGAAGCCATCACCGCCGGCACGACCAGACCGCTGGTAAACACCCTCCGCTCAGCGTGCGTGAGATCGGTCGCGATGATGGAGAGCGGCAGCGCCAACTCCTCGAACGTCGGATCGCCACCCAGGTTCTGCTCGATCAACAGGCGCAGACCCACATCACTGTACAGCGATGGCGCGCCACTCGCCACCCGCCGCGCCATCGCCACCGTCAGCACTCCCCTGATCGCCTGCTGACTTCTCCCATGAGGCAACTCCCACCCCAGCAACACCGACGCCGGATTGGTCGAGCGCCAGGCCGCGGCGAGCCGCTCCACCCCCTCCAATGTCGGCGTGCGGGCGAGCATCGCGCCATTCCATGCGCCCGCCGACGTGCCCACGACAATATCCGCATGCTCTCCATACTCCAAGAGCGCCCGCAACGCCCCTACTTGGAGCGCCCCACGCGCCCCCCCGCCGGAGAGGACGAAGGCGGTGTAGTCACGCCAGCGAGGCCGACGTGCCCCCGTCCGCCGGAGCGAGCGGGCAGATACATCCTCCGCCGCCGCCGGGTGCCCCTGGCCGACCGATTGCGCAGCCGTCCGCGGGATGGGGAAATCCGTCATTGCGCTCTCCTGCCTATCGCGCGGGGAGGCCTATGGCAATCACCCTCCCCGCGCGGCCGCCTCTCTACCAAAAGCATGACGAATAGCAGGCTCCATGTACCACTCCATCTGCCTGGAATGGCGGGGCACAGCGCCTAATGCCCCCGCCTAATGGCCCGGCGCGCCGCTCGGCACCAGATCCGTCTCAGCCACACCATCTACCAGAGCCGCCTCGCCCGTGGCAATCGCTTGCGCCACCGAAGGCGCCGCCTCACGCTTCGCCAGCGGCACATCCTTCAGGAACAAGCTAATGACCACCACCGCGCCGCAGATAAACAGCCCAGCGGTGAAAGCCCGCCCGATGCCGATGGCCAGTGACTGCCGCGTCGCGTCGAGCATCTGGGCGAAGAGTTCATGAACCTGCTGCGTCACCTGCGTCGTGACCTGCTGATCCACCTGCTGGGTGATGGCGTTTAGCGCCATCCAGCGGTTGGGCCCCGGCGGCACCTGCACGCCCACCGTCTCCAGCGCCTGGATGATCGCGGGGATGCGCGCCTGCTCGATCGCCGCCTGCGTCACCGTAGTGACGACCTGATGCTGCAACGTTGGGCTGACCAACAACTGCTGCAAGTTATTGGGATTTGTCACCTGCGGTGGGAGCTTGCTCGCCGCTGGTGGCAGACGCTTCGCCAACTCGCCAGAGACCGAGTTGCTGACGACCGCGCCAATCAGCGCCACGCCGAGCATCTGGCCCATCGAGCGCAGATAGGTGACAGCACCCGTGCCCACACCCAAGCGCGAGCGCGGAATGGCATTCTGCACCGCCAGCGTCAGCACCGGCATCAACATGCCCAGGCCAAGGCCAACGACGATCATATTGCGCGTCACCACCCCCAGCGTCACGCTCACCGTCATCCGCGAGAGCAGGTAGACGCCAAACGTCAGCACCAATGCCCCCACGACACAGATCGCTTGATAACGCCCAATGCGCGCGATCAACTGCCCCACAAAGATCGCGCCAACGGCCATCGTCACCGTCAGCGGCGTGATGACCGCGCCAGAGCTGGTCGCCGTCTGCCCCAGCACCCCCTGGATGAAGAGCGGCAGGTAGAAGACCACCGCGAAGAGCGCCATACCCACCGTCAGCGAGAGCAGTGCCCCAGCGGCAAACACCTGATTCTTGAAGAGATCCAGCGGCAAGATCGGCTCGACCGCGAAAAAAGCCTCGATGATGGCGAACACGGCGAAGAGAACCGCCGCGCCGACGAGCACGCCCAGCACTTGAGGCGAGTTCCAGGCATAGGTCGTGCCGCCCCACGTCAGCCCCAACATCAGGCTGATCGTCGCCCCCGCCGCCGTGAAGACCCCCGCGAAGTCAATGCGCCGAATCGCCGCCCAGCCCCGGTAGCGCCTATTGGGCGCCGAGATATGCGTTGGCAGCTTGAAGATCAGCAGCAACAGCGCCAACGCGCCGAGGGGCAGATTGACATAGAAGACCCAGCGCCATGACGTGTTATCCGTAATCCAGCCGCCGGTGGCCGGCCCAACGACGCTGGCCAGCGCGAAGACGCCAGAGAAGAGACCCTGCCAGCGCGCGCGCTCCGCCGGCACGAAGATATCGCCGACCAGCGTGAAGACCAGCGAGAGCACCGTACCCGCGCCAATGCCTTGCAACCCACGGAAGATGATCAACTGGTTCATCGTCTGCGACGTGCCTGAGAGCGCCGAGCCGACAAGAAAGATCACCACGCCCGCGACCAAGAACCACTTGCGCCCAAACTGGTCCGAGAGCTTGCCAACGATCGGAATCATCGTCGTCGAGGTCACCAGATAGGCGGTCACGACCCAGATATAGCGGTCAAAGCCATGCAAGTCGCCGATGATACGGGGAAGCGCCGTGCCGACGATCGTCTGGTCGAGCGCGGAGAGCAACAGCGTGAGCATCAGCGCCGTGAGCACGCTGGCCAGCGCCGCGCCGCGCAGGCGGCTGTCCTCGGCCGGAACGACACTCTTCGCATATTCAGCGCTGGTAGGTGGCATTTCCATTGGTAAGACTCCATGTGAAATCAACGGGAACAGAACAGGTGCCCCATCGCCAGAAGCGGAACACCGCAACGAGCGCAGAGTGGGCGCGTGGCCCAGAACACCGCCAGGAGGGCACCCTGGCAGGCGCGAGGATACCAGCGGGTCAGCCGCTGGCGTCGGTGGCTGGCAGCAAGCCATGGATATACATGCTGGCGATCTGATCGGCGAGCGCGCCGCGATGCGACTCAGCCAATTCCTCCGGCTCGGCACTCCGCAACAGCATCATCATGCCGCCGATCATCAGCCGTGCCGCCAGCCGGGTATCCATCGGTCGCAACGTGGCGCGCGCCACCTGCTGCTCCAAATAGGCGCTCATCTCATTGATGAGCCGCCGCACCTGCGCGAGGCCGCACTTACGCGCTTCGCTCAGGTGCTCATCACCGCTCCCCGTGTTGGCGATAGTCCGCATCATGATGCGGATCATGCTGGCACAGTGCGCCGAACCCATCACCGCGATGAAGCGCTCAACCATCCGCCGGAGGGTCAACTCAGGCGCCTCGTCAGCCACGGCGAGCGCGGCGAAGTCCAGTGCGCCAAGCGTACGCTTGGCCTGATGCTCAAAGGCAGCGGCGAACAGCTCCTCTTTGCCCTTGGGAAAATAGAAGTAGATCAGCCCCTGCGTCGCACGGGCGCTGGCCGCGATCTGCGTCGTGGTCGCGCCCTCGAAGCCGTGCTCCGCGAAGGCGTCGAGCGCGGCATCCAGAATCTGCTGGCGACGATCCACGCCGGGTTGCGCCGGTGTTCTGGCCATACCCACCCTCTCTTCTCCGCTGCGAAACACTAATTAATAGACCTACTAACTAAATACTACGCCAGCACCACGACCGAGGTCAAGAGCGAGTATCCAAAGGTCCAGGGCTTGTGCATGGTCGAGGGGCAAGAGAGACAGCTTCCTTCCGCTGGGAAGAGAAGGGTGGACTGAACCCCCTTCCCTCGCAGGGAAGGGGGCCAGGGGGGTTAGGTCCCTCCCAATCACGTGACGTAGTTGGCATGGCGCGCGTTCCAATCAGTAGCGATTGCCAGAGGCGGGAACGTTTCCGTTTTCACCACGTACTCCTGGAAGAGCGATGCGTCCAGCACAAAGCGACTCCGGCTCGGCTGTTGCGACGGTTCTGGCGCGATGCTATAATGCGAAGGTGACTCAGCGAGCCACCAGTGAGCGTGGAATGGTCTACGCCCCCGCCAGACCGGCATCCGCGCGTAGGCGCGTGGATGCCCCACTTCTATCCTGCCCCGTTCCGGGCGCGCGGCATATGCGGGCGCGCGTTCGTAGAGAGCGGGAGCATACCCACAGGAGGACTCCGCATGACACGTGACTATGACGTTGGGATTGTGATCACGCCAGAGGCTGGCGACGAGCAGGTGCGCGCGATCGTCGAGCGCGTCACCCAGGTCGTCGCCACCAATCAAGGGCAGGTGGTGCGGGTGAATGCGTGGGGGCGGCGCCGTCTGGCCTACCCCATCGAGCATCACCGCGATGGTCTCTACTTCTTCTTCGACGTGATGCTGCCGCCCACCGCGGTCGCCGAAGTGGATCGCGCCATCCGCCTCAACGAAGCCATCATGCGCCATCTGATCACCACGCGCGATCCGCGCTTCGTCACCCAGCAGCGCCAGCGCGAGGCCGAGGCCGAGGCACGCGCGGTCGAGGCACGCGCCCAAGCGGCGGCACACGCCGCCGCCCAAGCCGAGGCGCGCGCCCAAGCCGAGGCCCAAGCCGCCGCCCAGGCGGAGGCTACCACGCAGGCGGAGACTACCACGCAGGCGGAGACTACCACGCAGGCGGAGACCCAGGCCACCGTCACTCCCATCGAGCATACCGCCGAGGACCGCGCCGAGCCGGAGCCTGCCGTGGCCACGACAGAAAGCGAAGCGTGAGCGCGCACCGGCGCGAAGCCACCGGGGCGTAGCGGAAGGGAAGGGCAGACATGCTCAACAAGATTATGCTGATTGGCAATCTCGGACGCGATCCTGAGATGAGTTACACCCCGGCGGGCAAGGCGATCACCAAGTTTAGTCTGGCGGTCAACCGCCGCAGCAAGGACCGGGAGACCGGTGAGCGCCGCGAAGAGACGACCTGGTTCTCCATCGTCGCCTGGGAAAATCTCGCCGAGACCTGCAACACCTATCTGCGCAAAGGCTCCAAGGTCTACATTGAAGGCCGTATGACCTCGCGCAAGTACACCAACAAAGACGGCGTTGAGGTCACCGCCTGGGATGTCGTTGCCAACGATATGGAAATGCTCGACCCCAAGAGCGACTCCCAGGGCCAGCAGAACCGCGGCGGTCGCGGCGACAGCACCGGCGAAATGCAGCCGGACGATATCCCATTCTAAGGTTGTCGAGCGGCGCGATCCATCCTGAGGGTGAGCGCGCCTAATCTCGAACGTTTGAGCGCGCGGCACTCTGCCGCGCGCGCCCGCTGCCGCGATGCCGCGTGCGGCGTTTTACGTGTCGGCCCGCGCCTCCTCGCGGCATGGGCCGGTCTCTCCCAGACGTAAAGGAGCATCCTAGCATGCAACAAAGGCGAGACTACGGTAGCGGACCTATGGGTGGCCCCGGTGGGGGCGGCCCTGGTGTGTCAGATCGGTTCGGTGGTGATCGCCCCGGTGGTGATCGCCCCGGTGGTGATCGCCCCGGTGGCGACCGCCCCGGTGGCGATCGGTTCGGGGGCGACCGTCCCGGGGGCGATCGGTTCGGGGGCGATCGGCCCGGTGGGGGCGGCCCGCCACGCGGGCGCGGCGGGCGCGACTTTCGCTCGCGCCGAAAGGTCTGCATGTTTTGTGTCGAGCATATCCGTGAGATAGACTACAAAGA
>JADMIN010000104.1 GCA_015478575.1 Ktedonobacterales bacterium
CCCATCCTCTCTGCCAACTCCTCTACCAGCGCCCGAAGCGTCCGCCCCCCTCCTCCTCCCCCCATCGGGATGGGCGTTGCCGCTGCCCGAAGCGTCCGCCCCCCCTCCTCCTCCCCCTTCCCTCGCAGGGAAGGGGGCCGGGGGGTTAGGTCCCCACCCTCACTCCTCATCGATGCCCACAGCCTCACGGATGCGCTGGGCCGCGGTCTGGCGCGCGACCGACGCCGCGTCGGCCTCGGTGAAGTCAGGCGTGGGCAGAGCCTCCAACGAGGTCAGGCCGAACTGTTGCAAAAATTCAGGCGTCGTGCCGAAGAGCGCGGGCCGACCCACCGTAGCGGCGCGCCCGACCTCAAACGCCAGCCCATGTTGGATCAGGCTCGCCAGCGCACGGTCGCTATTCACCCCGCGAATGAACTCGATCTGTGAACGGGTGATGGGCTGGCGATAGGCGACGACAGCGAGGACCTCCAGCGTGGCGAGAGTGAGCTTGACCTGCGTCGGCAGGCCGAGCAGCGCGGCAACAAAGCGGGCGTTTTCCGGTGCGGAGACGAGCTGCGCGGTCTCCCCCGTCCGCTGCACGCGCACACCCCGCCCCGCGTGCTCACACTCCGCCGCCAGGGCGCTTACCGCCTCGCGCAGCCGCTTCTCGTCAACGAGCAGCAGGCGCCGCAGTTCGCTCATATCAAGTGACCGCCCAGCCACAAAGAGCAGGCTCTCGATCACCGAGCGCAACTGTTCAGCGGAGAGCAGACTCGCCGGCAGCCCGGTGATCGTCGCCTCTGCCGTCGGCACGGTCTCATCTGGCTGGCCCGCCGGTGGCCTATCCGGGAGTGGCTCGTGTTTAAAGCGTGGCATGTCGCGGATTATAGCATGCCACACCGCCTCACCCTTCGATGGTACCAGAAGAGGAGCATACCGCCCGCGCACACGCAAGAGGCTGAACCAGTGTCGCTGTGCGAGCGGCCCGTACTTATCGGGTGAGGTCAGGCGCTCCGTGTGGCGCCTGGCGCGCATCATCCGTCTTGAGGTACGAGTCTTGCGGAACCGAGTATGCGCGCTCCTCCTCTGGGCGCGGTATCGTCCGCGCGTGGCACGCCCCGCACTGGGCGCCACTGGACCCACACCCCGCGAATATCACCTATCGGAGGCAGCACGTGGCGCTTCGCCATTTGGAAGAGGATTCGTTGAACAGCGCACGCATAATAGGCGGAGAAGGGCCTGCCCGCCGCATCTTCCGCTTTGGCCAGAAGCTGACGGGTGAGCAGGTGCCCACCGTCCCCGCGCGCTTCCGTAGCGGCCCCGGTACCCCCAGTGGCCGACTGCTGGCCATACGCCTGCGCCCGACCACGGGCGACGGCTGGCTCCGCCTGCGCTCGAGCAAGATGCCAGGGCGTCGGCTCATCCGCACCATCCCCCTGAGCGAGACGCAGCCCCCCGCCCCGACGCCCGATAGCCTAGAGTTGCGAGGCGGCGCGTCCGTGCGCTGCCATGACGGTTACATCGGTCGGCTGCACGGCGTCACCTACGATGCGCGCTCCGGCAGTGTGCTCGATCTGCTGGTGCGTGTGCGCGGCAACGTCCTAGCCGATGTCAGCAACTCGCGCGATCCCCTGGCCGCGCTTCTGGCGGTCAGCGGGCAAGAGGTACTGCTCGCGCCCGCGTGGGCCATCTCCACGACGCATATGCCAGGCCCTCTCCCCTTCCTACCTGATACCATCGTCTTGCTGCTCCAGGCCAGCGCCGAGCAGGTAGCCTCCGCGGCGGTCGTGCGCGGCGATGGTCAACTCGTCCACGACATCTGGCGGAACTGGAACGAGAATCCCGCCATCGCCCCCTACGCTGGCCGCCTGGACGTCAGTGCGCACGATGGCACGGTGACGCTGCGCGGCTTCCTCCCCTCGCCCCGGCAGCGCGCCACCGCCGAGCTGGATGCCTGGCATGTCCCCGGCATCCTCGCCATCCAGAACCAAATCGAGGTGCGTCGCTAGCACCGCCTACGGCTCGCATCAGCTAGGATAGCCCGTAGACCGGAATCGTCCCGCCAGTGATGAGCCAAGCGTCATCTGACGCGAGAAAGAGCAGCACGCGCGCGACAGCATCCGGTGTCGGCCAACGCGCGAAATCGGCTCGCGGCATGGCCGCACGATTGGTCTCCGTATCGAGGATACCAGGCAATAGGGCATTGACCGTGACGCCAAAGTCCCGCACTTCCTCCGCCTGCGCCGCCGTCAGCGTCAGGATGCCCGCCTTGGCCACAGCATATGCCGCCGCGTCGCGTCGGCCACTCCACGCCGCCCGCGCGGAGATGTTGAGGATGCGCCCCCACCGTTGGCGCAGCATGGGTGCCACCGCATGCTTCGAAGCCAGGAATGCCGAGCGCAGGTTCAGGTCGAGCATACGCTGCCAGGTGGCCTCCTCCAGCGCCGCTACCGGCTCTCCCGCCGTGTATCCGCCGACCGTATTGACGAGGATATCCAGGCGACCGTGCCGCCCCACTGCCGCCTCCACCGCCCGCGCCATCCGCTCTTCGCTCAAGCTATCAGCGATAACCAGATCCAAGCGCGCCGCCGCCGACCCAAGCCGCGTGCGTAACGCTTCGGAGCGTGGCCCCTCAGCATGGGCTACCGCGACAACCATCGCCCCCGCCGCGGCGAAGGCGCTCGCCGCCGCGCTGCCCAGATCGCCCAGCGCCCCAGTGATCATAGCGACACGGCCAGCGAAGTCGTAGGACACAGCCCCGCGCGGAGCATCAGGCAGGGATGAAGACATACGTCGCCCTCCTCGTTGCCATCAACTAGCCCCATCTCTCTCTTGCCATCGCCGCCACGTGACGTAGTTATGGTGCCCCAGCTATGATGCCCCGGCTATGGTACCCGTTCACTTTCGTCCGCCGCGGACGCCGACGCGCTGTCTCCCTCCGGCGCGCTGGCCCCCTCCGCATCACCCTCGTGATCGCCCTCGTGGCCCACCTCATCGGCGGCGCGCGCCTCAACGAAGAGCACGATGGCGCTGCTGTTGTCGTGGCCACCAGCGGCGTTCGCCAGATCAACGAGTTGCTGGGCGCACGCTTCTGGATTCGCCGCCGTGGCCAGCGTGAGGCCGATGGTCTGGTCATCCAACTCGTCCCACAGACCATCGCAGCAGAGCATCAGCCGGTCTCCCGGACTCAGCGGCAGATCGAGCAGATCGGGCGGCGCGTTATCCTCCTGGCCGAGCGAGCGGTAGAGAATACTGCGCGACATGACGAAGGCCGGATCATGCAGCAAAGGATGATCCATCGCCTCCAGGCGAGCCATGAGCGAGTGGTCCTCGGTCAGCCGCATCAGCGTCTCGCCGTGCAACAGATAGGCGCGGCTATCGCCCACGTGCGCGATGATCGCCTGCGCGCCACAGACCGCGACCGCCGTCAGCGTCGTGCCCGTCGGCTGGCCCAGACGCTCACTCAGCGCGCGCACCTGCGCGTTCGCCGCCTCCACGGCATGAACGAGCGCCTCGGCCAATTCCTGGCTCGAGATGCGACCGACTTCCGGTCGCAGATCCTCGCCCAGTGACGTGGACGCGGGCAGCAGCATCGCCGGCAAGAAGAGCGCGCGCATCACCTCAGCGGCGACGACGCGCGCGGCGAGGCGGCTGGCAATCTCGCCGTGCGCCTCACCACCCATGCCATCCGCGACAAGAAATACCCCTAATGGCATCCCCCCCGCGATATCATCGCGCACATCCAGCGAAACCGCCGCCAGGGCATCCTGATTCTGCGAGCGCACGCGCCCCACTGAGGTCGCGGAGCCGACATTCAGGAACAACCGCCGCTCTGCTGGCGCGTCTTCCTCAAACGTAGGCGCCGCTTGGAGCGCCACCTGGAGCGCGGTGGCACACGCCGCGCCCACCTCCTCAGCCGTGGTAAATCCGCCGACCAGCCCACGTGCGGCAATCTCACGAACGCCCGTCTGCGCCAGCGATTCACCGGCTGGGGGCACGTCAGGCACGCCCGCTAGCGGCTCCAGCATGCGAGCCAGCGCATTGGCGTCCCGCGCAAAGAGCGACTCAGCCTCGCCCCGCTCGTCCTCCAGGGGTGTCGCCCGTTCCACACCACCCAAGTAGGCGCGCCCCTCCAACAGCATGATCGTCTCCGGTGCGATGGGCAACCGCACGACGCGATTGCGGTGCAGATAGGCCAGCGCATCCGCCAGCCCAACCCCCGCGCGCAGCGTCTCCTCCGCGCTCAACCGTGCCCCCGCGCTCAGCGGCATCGGCAGCGTCGCCGTAGCATCGCACGTCGTCTCGATCGCCAGATACTCGCGCGTCCCATCCGCCACAACCGCGCGCGGCGCGAGCAAACGTGGATGGCGCAGGCCCAGCGCGACCAGTTGAGCGGCGGCGGGCAGGGTGGCCACGGCGCCCTCGACCAACAGATAGCACGGATGCTCTATCCCCGGCTCCCACGTGCCCCGCTCCTCCTCCGCCAGCACCGCGAGATAGCTCGCGCCACCGCCCCCAGCATGCTCTTCGAGGGCACGGATGACGATGTACGGACCGATATGCTGGCCGGTCGCTCCCCCCATTCCCGCTGTGCCCCTGGCCGCGTCAGCAGCGTCAAGGGCAGATCCGGGCGCGGCCTGAGGCACGCCGCCACCATCGGGGAACGTCCCTGGGCCGACCTCTGGCCGCGGGGGCTGAGCCTGGGATGCCCGCTCATCTGGCGCCGCTCCCGCACCCGCCTGCTCGTCTTCTTGCTCCACGCCAGCCCCCTCACCTATCGCGTACCGACTCTCTGCCAACCGCTTGTATGGTCACCCTGATATATGGTCACCCTGGCCGCGCGCCGACCGCTCCGGGCGCACGATTGGCGTGGATGATTCCACGTGGATAGAGTACTTGAATATAGCACATGGTGAGCTACCGTTGGGACTTCACGCCGCCCGTGCGCGGGCAGGCGCGGCGAGCGAGCGTGGGCGCGCGATTCCCTAGGACTCTGGCGGATGTGGCGCCCATTGGCGGTGAGTAATCACGCGCTGCTCCGGCGTGATGGTGAGCGAGACGGTGTGCCATCTGCGCCGTCGCGCGCCCAGCACCACCAAGAGCACCGCCAGCGCCAGCACAGGCAGCGCCAGCGCGATGAGCAGCGCGCCCCCACATCCTGGCCGACTGGCGCGCACCAACTGCACGAGGTGTGTGTCACGATAGCGCACGGTGTATCCGCGGCGCATCCATCCTGTGGCGGCACGCTCCAGCGGATCCAGGCTCCCGGCGGCTCGCGCGGGGATGGGCGTCGCGTTACCGTCGCCTTGCTCGGAGCTATCGTGACTGCCTCGCATGTCATCCTCCTGCGTGGCAGACCGGTCTGAACGACACGGGCGCAATGTGCCCCATTGGCGCAGTTGGAGTAGTGAGACCTGAAGCCTTCCAGCCGTCATCGTAGCGAGAGAGGGTGGCGGACCGGTGATAGACATGTGCAGATCGGGTGGAGGAAACAGTATACCAGCCAAACGACACACCCCGCGCCACGCCTTAGTGCGAGCGCCTTTGGCAGGCGCGCGCTCTAGCGCGTGGTTCGGTTGCGCGTCTAGATGATCGGCGCGTCCAGGTGATCGGCAAGAGCACGCGCAATAACCTGCCGCTTACCACTCGAAGGCACGCGCAAGCGCACCGTGGGTATAGCGCAACAGCAGCGGACTGCCGTGCGGGCAGAGCGCGGGTGCCCCCACCGCCGCCAAGTCGGCGAGCAGCGCGCGCTGCTCCGCTGGAGCGAGGGCCTGCCCGCGCCGCACCGCCGAGCGGCACGCCAGCGCGATACAGAGCTGATCGAGCCAATCCTCCACATCCTCCGCCGCGTCGCGCACCAACGCCTCGGCGCTGGCCCCGAGGTTCCATGCCGCGCCAGGCAGATGGGGCAGCGTCCGCACCAAGAAGACGCTGCCACCGAATGGCTGGCACTCCAGGCCAAGCCCCCGCAGCTCCTCCAGCCGCGGCACCAGCGCCGCCGCTTGCGCGGGCGCCAGCTCCACCACCAGTGGCTCTAACAGCAGTTGGCCAGGGAATGCCGCGCCGGTCGCCGTATCGGCCGCCGCCGTCACTAGCGCATTTGTCCCGATGCGCTCCAGCGGCGCGCGCTGACGCAGCAACCGCTCATAGAGCACACGCTCGTGCGCCCGGTGCTGATCCACCAGAAACAGATGGCCCTCTGGTGAGCGCGCCAGAATCAGCATCTCCTCAAACTGAGCCAGCGCCTCCAGCCGCGGCAGCGCCCCAGCCCCGACGCGCTCGTCGTGCTCTGGGCCGAGCGTGCCAACCGCCGGGCGTCGCCCCGCGCCCCACAGCCCGCGCCGCCGACGCGGCGCGGGCAGGCGCAGTTGTAAGGGACGCGAGTAGTACGCCCGGCCAGGCGGCAGCGCGGCGGCCCGCAGGCTGGCTGGCGCCGTGCCCAGCGCGCCAGCGATACTCCCACGCAATGCCGCCGCCGCCGCGCGCTCATCACGCAGCAGCACCACCGCCTTGGCCGGATGCACATTCGCGTCCAACCGATCAGGCTCCACATCCAGCCACACGATCAGCAAGGGATGGCGCCCCTTGCGCAGCAGCGGACGATAGCCCGCCTCAGCCCCCGCCACCAGCGCCCGGTTCGCGACCAAGCGCCCATTGACCGCGATATGGACCGCGTCGCGGCTAGGATAGTGGAAGGCCCGTGCGGCGACGTAGCCACGCAGCGTGCCGCCCTCCAACGCGACCAGCCCCAGCGGCAGAAGGGCGTGCGCGATATCCCCGCCATAGATGGCCTCCACCGCGCCGGGCAGATCGCTTCCCGGCGTTCGCAGGAGCAACGCGCCATCGCCGACGAGGGTGAAGCATACGGCGGGATGCGCCAGCGCATAGGCCCGCACCACCAAGCCGCAGCGCGCGTCCTCGGCGCGTCGCCCCCGCAGCAGCGCCCGCCGCGCCGGCATACCATGAAAGAGCGCGCGCACCGCGACCGTGGTGCCGCGTGGACGCGCCACGCTCGCCGCCGCGGTGATGCCCGCACCACCGCAGGTCACGCGCCGCGCCAGCCCGCGCTCATCGTCCGCGCTCGTCAGCTCGAGTTCCGCGACGGCGGCCATACTGGCGAGCGCCTCGCCGCGAAAGCCGAGCGTGCCCACCCGCTCGAGATCAGCGAGCGAGCGCACCTTGCTGGTCGCGTGAGAGCGACAGGCCAGCTCGAGTTCCTCAGCGGCAATGCCCACCCCATCATCCGCCACACGGATCAGCCGCAGCCCGCCCTCACGCAGCTCGATACGGATGCTCGTCGCCCCCGCGTCCAGCGCATTCTCGATCAACTCCCGCACCACCGAGGCCGGCCGCTCGATCACCTCGCCCGCCGCGATGCGCTCCACCACCTCCGGCGCCAGCGGCGCGATGCGCGGACGCTCACCCCTGGCGGCGGAATGCTCAGCGGAATACTGCCGCGTCACCGCGAGGCCCCTTCCGTTTCCATCGTATAGGACGCCCGCAAAGCAGCCAGCGCCTGTCGCTGCAGCGAGAAGAGCAGGTTCAAAGCCTCCAGCGGCGTCGTCGCGGCCACGTTCACACTGGCCAGCGCCAGCGTCACCTCGCGGAAGGGGAGCGCCTGGGGGGCTGGCGGGCCAGAAAGTGGCGGGCCAGAAAGTGGCGGGCCAGAAAGTGGCGGGCCAGAAAGTGGCGGGCCA
>JADMIN010000831.1 GCA_015478575.1 Ktedonobacterales bacterium
CAATGAGACGACGTCCGGACGCACCGGTTGCTCCTGGCGACCGACGGTCGCCAACGTGCCGCCCAGCCAGAACGTGCGCCAGAGCGACTGGCCCTCCCGCTTGGCTTGGACGAGGAACATGACCATCGCGACCACCTCGTCCAGCGTGAGGGCGATCATGATCAGCATTGCCAGGGCGGCAATCAGGCATGGAGTACACCAGTCGCCAACCGCTACGGGCTGGAGGATGATGAGGGAGACGCTGACGATACCGAGCGGTATCACTAGGATGCCAAAGAACGTCACCATCCAGGGCATCGTTCGCCAGCGCTGTTTATCGCCCATGAACCCCATCAGCGCTTCGATCATGTAGGCAACAGCACCCAACCCCGCATCCGAGATGGGAAAGGAGCGTGAGACGGCCGAGGTGAGTACCGCCCTGGTACCGGGATAGAAGAACGGCTCCCAGACGACGCCGGTGTACCCGAGCTGATAGGCGGCCATCTGCCGCGAGAGGAAGAAGCCGACGAAAGCGAGCGCGATGATCGGCGCCCGTTGCAGCCAGGACGATGGGTTGTACGACCAGCCAGGCGGTATGTCCGGGCCGGGCATCATGCGCATGCCGGGCATGCCCGGCATACCGGGCATAAGCAGGACAAAGGCGATTACCAGCGCGCCGGCGATCGTATCGTTGGCGAAGCCAGCCGCCGTGGGGGCATGGAAGATGAGCGGGGCGGCCAGCAGCCATACGCCGACCAGCGAACTCGCCCAGGGAGTCCACACCGAACGCCGCACGAGCGTGACGATGGCGAGTATGACAATGAGGGTCCCGCTGATCACGTCGCTCCAACTGAGCGCGGCGCTGCGGTAATCCAGAGCGGAGGGACTTGTGATCAGCCAGACTCCTAGGATGATGGCGGCAAAGAAGTGGACCCAGGGCGCAATCTGTCCGTGCGCCGCCATCGCGCTAGGTGCCTGCGCCTCTACTCCGGCCGTTCCGGCCATTCCACCTGCCGCTTGGCCGTCCCCGTGCCGCATCGCCCCGCCCCGCTCGTGGGCGGGCGCGGCTGAAGGCGGGTGTTGGCCCTGGTCCATTGGGTGTCCGGTCTGCCCAGAGGCTGGGGCGTCTCCATGAGCCATCTCCGCGCCGCCCTTGCCCAATGCGTTCGTCAGCTTAGACAGGTTCATTTCCTGCCCTCCCTCCATGAGCCATCTCCGCACCACCGCCCTTGCCCAATGAGGCCGGTGGCTCCAGTTCGTTCTCGCGATACCAGCTGAGCGGGTCCTCCTTGAGCGCCGCGACCATCTTGGGGAGCGTATCGCGTAGCGAGCGAGTTGGCTGCCAGCCTAGCAACGTGCGAGCGCGCATGATATCGAGTGCGTAGTGATCGTTGGCGCGGTCGATCATCCATGGCCGGATGAACGGGTCGGGGC
>JADMIN010000105.1 GCA_015478575.1 Ktedonobacterales bacterium
CGAACGAGTGAACAGCGAACGAGTGAACAGCGAACGAGTGAACAGCGAACGAGTGAACAGCGAACGAGTGCGATGACCATCCTCCCCACCTCCATTGACCCCAAGAGCGCGGAGTTCCAGGCGAACGCCGCGGCCATGCGCGCGCTGGTGGAGGAGTTCCACACGCGGCAGGCGCGAGTACGCCAGGGTGGGAGCGAGCACGCGCACCAGCGACATGTCGCGCGTGGCAAGCTGTTGCCCCGTGAGCGTGTCGAGTTGCTGCTCGATGCGGGCGCACCCTTCCTAGAGTTGAGCACGCTGGCCGCCTGGGGCATGTACAACGACGAATCGCCCGGCGCCTCTAGCATCAACGGCATCGGCACGGTCAGTGGCGTCGAATGCATGGTGCTGGCCAATGATGCCACCGCCAAGGGCGGGGCCAGCTATCCGATGTCAGTCAAGAAGACGCTGCGCGCGCAAGAGATCGCCGCCCGCAACCACTTGCCCTGCATCTACCTCGTTGAATCCGCTGGGGCCAATCTGCTCTATCAGGCCGAGTTCTTCGCCGATCTGGGTGGGCGCATCTTCGCGAACCAAGCGCGCATGTCCGCCGCGGGCATCCCGCAGATCTCGCTGGTCTTTGGCAGTTCCACCGCGGGCGGCGCATATCTGCCTGGCCTCTCAGACTACGTGGTGATGGTGCGCGGGCAGGCCAAGGTCTTCCTCGGTGGGCCACCGCTGGTCAAGATGGCGACGGGTGAGGTCGTGGATGATGAGGCGCTGGGCGGCGCCGAGATGCATACCCGCATCTCTGGCGTCGGTGATGAACTGGCCGAGGACGACCGTGACGCTCTCCGCATCGGGCGCCAGATCGTCACGCGCCTCAACTGGCGCAAAGAGGTCCGCGCGCGGCTGGCGCCGCCCGCGGAGCCGGCCTATGATCCCGATGAGCTATTGGGCATCCTGCCCGCCGACCCACGCCACCCGCTGGAGATCCGCGAGGTGCTGGCGCGGCTGGTGGATGGCTCACGCTTCGATGAGTTCAAGCGCGACTACGGCCCGACGCTCGTGACCGGCTTCGCGCACATCAATGGCTTCCCGGTCGGCGTCCTCGCCAACAACGGTGTGCTCTTCTCCGATTCCGCGATGAAGGCGGCACAGTTCATCCAGCTCTGCAACTCGTCGCGCACACCACTGATCTACCTGCAAAACATCACTGGCTTTATGGTGGGCCGCCGCTATGAGGAAGAAGGCATCATCAAGCACGGCGCCAAGATGATCAACGCGGTGGCCAACACCAATGTACCGCAGTTCACCGTAATCGTCGGCGGCAGCTTCGGCGCGGGCAACTATGGCATGTGCGGGCGCGCCTTCGATCCCACGCTGCTCTTTACCTGGCCCAACAGCCACATCGCCGTGATGGGCGCGGAGCAGGCCGCGGGGGTGATGGCCATCATTCAAGAAGATGCGGCGCGCGCACGTGGCCAGCGGCCCGACCACGCCACCATTGAGATGATGCGCGCGGCGGTGCGGCAGAAGTTCGATGAGGAAGCCTCAGCGTACTATGCCACCGCCCGCCTCTGGGATGATGGTATCCTCGACCCGCGCGAGACGCGCATGGCGCTGACCGTCGGCCTCGCGATGTCCTATAACCGCGACTGGGTAAGCGATGGCCCGCCACGGTACGGCGTGTTTCGCATGTAGCGTGTTTCGCATGTAGCGTGTTTCGCATGTAGCGTATTTCGCATGTAGCGTGTTTCGCATGGACAGAGAGGTGCGGCGCATGGCTCTGAAAGCCGGTTGGCGCGGGCGATTCTTCGAGGATTTCGCGGTGGGCGATCTCTACCAGCATGCGCTGGGGCGGACGGTCACGACGACGGATAACCTCTGGTTCACGCTGCTCACGCAGAATACCGCGCCCATCCACTTCGATCATCACTACGCCGCACAAACGGAGTTTGGTCGCCCACTGGTGGATTCGACGTTCACGCTGGCACTGGTCACGGGGCAGAGCGTGAGTGATGTCTCGCAACAGGTCTTCGCCAACCTTGGCTGGGATGAGGTACGCCTGCCTGCCCCCGTCTTCGAGGGTGATACCATCTATTCGCAGTCTGAAGTGCTGGCGGTGCGCGCATCCACCTCGCGCCCCAACGTCGGCATCGTGACGGTCCGCACGACGGGCTACAATCAGCGTGGCGAAGTGGTCATCAGTTTCACGCGCGCCATGCTGATCTACAAGCGCGGTCAGGCGCCGGAGGTGCCCCGTCTGGCGCCAGCGCAAGAGGGAGGGCAATGACAATGGAGTTCACGCGAGAGCACGAGATGGTGCGCCAGACGGTGCGGCGCTTCGTCGAGCAAGAGATCAACCCACACGTGGACGAGTGGGAGGAGGCCGGCACCTTCCCCGCGCACGACCTCTTCAAGAAGATGGGCGAGTTGGGCCTGCTAGGCCTGACCTATCCCGAGGAGTATGGTGGGCTGGGCCTAGACTTCAGCTATACCGTCGTGCTGTGTGAGGAGCTTGGCAAGGCCAACTGCTCCGGCGTGCCGATGGGCATTACCGTCCACACGGATATGTGTACGCCCGCGCTGGCCCACTTCGGCTCCGACGAGCTGAAGCAGCGGTTTCTGGAGCCGAGCATTCGGGGCGAGTACGTCGGCTGTATCGGCGTCACCGAGCCTGACGCCGGCTCTGACGTCGCCAGCATCCGCACGCGCGCCATCAGCGATGACGCGGAGTGGGTTATCACCGGACGCAAGCTCTATATCACCAACGGCACCCAGGCCGACTGGGCCTGTCTTCTCGCGCGTACAAGTGATGAGCCGGGCTACCACGGCATGTCGCTGCTTCTCGTGCCGACCGAGACGCCTGGTTTCAGCGTCAGCCGCAAGCTGCGCAAGCTCGGCAACCTCTCCAGCGATACCGCCGAACTGGTCTTGGATGGTGTGCGCGTGCCCAAGACCAACACCATCGGACCGGAAGGCATGGGCTTCATCCTCCAGATGGGGCAGTTCCAGCGCGAGCGGCTCGTCGGCGCCATCCTCGCCTATAGCTCGATGGAGAAGATCGTGCGCGAGACCATCGCCTATACGCGCCAGCGCTCGACCTTTGGCCAGCCGCTGCTCACCAATCAGGTCATCCACTTCCGCATGGCTGAGCTATTGACCGAGATCGAGATGCTCAAGCAATTTTGCTACGCCTGCGCGCGCAAGATGATCAGCGGCGAAGACATCACCCGCGAGGCCTCGATGGCCAAGCTCAAGGCGGGGCGCCTCTCGCGTGAGGTGGCGGATAGCTGCCTGCAATATTATGGCGGCATGGGCTATATGGAGGAGACGCCGATCGCACGCGCCTACCGCGACTCGCGCCTGCTCTCCATCGGCGGCGGGGCCGACGAGGTGATGCTCGGCATCATCTGCAAGCTCGAAGGCATCCTGCCAGGCAAGAACAAGCGCTAGCGCGGCCGTGATGGCCCTCCCACATACGGGAAAGGGCTGGGGAGCGGGTATGTCTTACCGCATTGGGTCCGCCGAGGGCTTTTACGGCGACGATGTGACGCGCGCGCTGCCGATGATCGAGGGCGGCCACGTAGATGTCGTCTGCTTCGAGGCGCTCTCCGAGCTGACGCTGGCCATCTTGCGGCGCGACCAGATGCGCGACGCCACCCGCGGCTACACCCGTGATATCGAGGTCCTGGCCGATCGCATCGTGCCGCTGGCCTTCGCCCGTGGCATTCCGCTCATCACCAACGGCGGCGGGCTGAATCCCCCTGGCGCGGCGGCGGTTGTGCGCGCGGCGGCGGCGCGCCACGGGTTGCGCGGGCTGCGCATCGCGACCATCACCGGCGATGACCTGCTGCCACGCCTGGGCGCGTTGCGAGCGGCGGGGGAGACGCTAACGCATATGGAGACGGGAGAGCCGCTGGCACTCGATGGCCCGCCGATTGTCACCGCCAATGCCTATCTTGGCGCCGCCCCGCTCGCGGAGGCGCTGCGCCAGGGCGCGCACATCGTCATCACGGGCCGCGTCGCTGATCCCTGTCTCTATCTCGCGCCGCTGATCGCCCGCTACGGCTGGAGCATGGAGGACTGGGACCGCCTCGCCAGTGGCATTCTCTGCGGCCACCTCCTGGAATGCACTGGTCAGGTGGTCGGCGGCAACAGCCTCGCCAGTATGGATGCCCTGCCAGCGGCGGATCTCGCCCGCCTCGGCTATCCCCTTGGCGAGGTAGAGGACGATGGCAGTTTCGTTCTCACCAAGGTGCCGAATACTCCAGGGCACGTGACGCAAGAGACGGTGAAAGAGCAGGTGCTCTATGAGATGCACGATCCGGCGGCGTACCTCACCCCCGATGTGGTGACCGATATCACCGCGCTACGGCTAGCGGACTCCGGACCCGACCGCGTGCGCATCAGCGGCGTGCGTGGGCATCCGCGCACGGACACGCTCAAGGTGAATATCGGGCGGCTGGAGGGCTATCTGCGCGAGTTGATCTTCACGCTCGGCTGGCCGTGCGCCTGGGAGAAAGAGGCGCGGTTGCGCGCGATGCTGGCCACGGCGTGGGAGGGCCTGCCCATCACGCGCGTCGAGTATACACATCCGGGGGTGGATAGCCTCTTTGGTCCGCTCACCGCGCCGCCCGCGGACCCGATCGAGCTACTGGTGCGCGTGGTGTTCACGGCACAGGACCCCGGCACGCTCAAGACAGCGGTGCGCCGCGCGATGGCGCTGGGGCTATCGGGTCCGGCGGGGATGTCGGTCGCGGGCGCGACGGTGGGCGCGGAGCCACGCCCGCTGCTGGGCCTCTGGCCAGCGCTCGTCTCGCGCGCCGCTGTGGAGCCGGGCGTGCGGGTGGACGTGATGGAGGTGTAGGGCTATGACACAGCAGGGTGCGGTCGGGGGGCACGGCCCACGTCGGCTCTATGAGCTGGCCTATGGGCGCGCGGGCGACAAGGGCAACATCGCCAATGTCAGCGTCATCGCGCGCTCATCCGAGGCCTATGCGGAGATCAAGGCGAAGATCACCGCTGAGCGTGTCAAAGCGCACCTGGGACCGCTTGCGCGCGGGCGCGTCGAGCGCTACGCGCTCGATACCATCGCCGCGCTCAACTTCGTGCTGTATGATGCGCTTGATGGTGGTGCCACCCGCTCTCTACGCCTCGACGCGCTCGGCAAGTCGCTCGCTGGTGCCGTGCTCTATATGCCGATGGAGGATGAGGAGCGTGGAAGAGATGGGTAGGGGTACGGCCCACCGCGCCCTTGGGGCGGCAGCGATGACCATCCGTGACGGGAGAGGTACATGGCACACGAGACATTCGCCCCCTGGGCAGAGAAGGTGGATGGCGTCGGCCCGATGACCGCCGATGAGTTGCTGGCGATGGGTGACGCATCCCATGGCTATGAGTTAGTGGATGGAGTGTAGTGAGGATGTCTCCTACTGGCTTTCGGCATGGCGATATCGCGTCAGAGCTTGCGTTTGCGCTCCAATCGTACGTAAAGCCACGGAAACTGGGGAAAGTGCCAGCCGCGGAAACCGGATACATCTTCAGCTTGCCTGGGCAACCGGATACGGTGCTGGCACCGGATGTCTCTTTTGTGCGTGCGGATCGCGTGCCCGCATCCACCGATCCAAGCATCATGACGTTTTTGCGGCTGGCGCCGGACCTAGCGGTAGAGGTCGCCTCGCCCGATCAATATAAGCCCGAGATGGCCGCCAAGGCGCGGCTCTATCTGGCGGCGGGCGTGCGGCTCGTTTGGCTGGTCTGGCCCGCCAGCCAGACGGTGGATGTGTGGCGTCCGGGCACGGACGCGCCCGTGGCCACACTCACAACCACCGACGCGCTCGACGGTTTGGAGGTCGTGCCAGGCTTCACCTGCCCGGTGGTCGACCTCTTTCGCTGAAGAAATGAGCATCCACATGGATTTCGAGACCTATCGGCGCGATGTGCTGCGCACCGCGCGAGCAGAGCTGACCGCGCGCGACCGGCTGCTGATCGGCGGGCTGGGCCTCTGCGGCGAGGCGGGCGAGGTGGCGGAAGCGCTCAAGAAAGCCCTCTTTCACGATCATCCCCTCGATACGCAAGAGCTATGCGACGAGTTGGGTGATGTGCTGTGGTACTGGGTCTTCCTCTGTGAGACCCTCGGCCTTTCGCCCGATGAAGTGGTCGCCAGCAATATCGAGAAGCGGCGCAAGCGGTATCCGGAGGGCTTCAGCGCGGAGCGCAGCCAGCGCCGCGACGATGCCCCCCCGCGCGGTAGGTGAAGCTGAGGTAGGTGCGCGATGGAGACGTTGGGGAACTTTGAGACGATTCTGCTGGATGTCGCCGGGCCGGTCGCGACGGTCACGCTGCACCGCCCCGAGGCGCGCAACGCCCTGAGCCAGGCGATGGTCGCTGAGTTGTTGCGTGCCTTCACCGCCCTGCGTGATGACGCCACGTATGAGGACGTGCGCGTGGTAGTGTTGCGCGCGGCGGGCCAGTCATTCTGCGTGGGAGGTGACGTGCGCGATATGGGTGCCACCTCCTCGCCCGAGGAGGACCGCGCCGCCCTCGCCCGCCTCGACGCATTGTTGCGCGCGGTCAATGA
Organism: Ktedonobacterales bacterium; assembly: GCA_015478575.1. Taxonomy (GTDB): domain Bacteria; phylum Chloroflexota; class Ktedonobacteria; order Ktedonobacterales; family JADMIN01; genus JADMIN01. Next base: position 6,566 of record JADMIN010000105.1, read on the forward strand.
GGCGCCGCACGTGGTAATCGCGCGCGTCCAGGGCCACGCCCTCGGCGGCGGGCTAGGGCTGGTCTGCGTCGCGGATATCGCCGTCGCGGGCTACAGCGCCCTCTTCGGCTTGCCTGAGGTGCGGCTGGGGCTGGTCCCGTCGGTGATCTCGCCCTATGTCGTCCAGCGCATCGGCTTCACCTGCGCCCGCCGCCTGATGCTCACTGGCGCCTATCTCGGCCCCGACCGCGCGCGCACGGATGGGCTGATCCAAGAGGTCTGCGCCGATATGGAGTTGGATGTGCGCGTGGCGGCCATCACGGCGGATGTGCTGCGCTGTGCCCCGCACGCCTTGCGCGAGTGCAAGCGGCTGCTCTTTCGGGTAGCCCGCGAAGCCGAGGCCCAGACGCTGGCATATCGCGTTGAGCTGCTCGACCGCCTGCGCACCAGTGAGGAGGCCCAGCAAGGCATCGCGGCCTTCCTCACCAAGCAGCTTCCACCCTGGGCGCCCAAGCCATGACCACACCCGACATGACCACACCCGACATGACCACACCCGAGAGCCACCCCAAAGCCAGCGTCACGCCTTCTCATTCCGACGCCAGGCCCGTCAGCCCGGCCACACGGCTGATCCGCAAGGTGCTCGTCGCCAACCGTGGTGAGATCGCCTGCCGGGTGTTGCGCACCTGCCGCGCGATGGGCATCGCCACGGTGGCCGTCTTCTCCGATGCCGATGCCGACGCCCGCCACACGCGCGAGGCGGATGAGGCGATACGCCTCGGCGCGAGCGCCGCCAGTGCCTCGTATCTCAACATTCCCGCGCTCATGAGCGCCGCCCAGCGCACCGGTGCCGACGCCATCCACCCCGGCTATGGCTTCCTCTCGGAGCGGGCGCCCTTCGCCGAGGCCTGCCGCGCGGCGGGCCTCATCTTCATCGGCCCGCCCCCTGAGGTCATCACGCGCATGGGGAGCAAGCGCGAGGCAAAGCGGCTGATGGCCGCGGCGGGTGTACCAGTCGTGCCCGGCTTTGACGACCCTGACCAATCTGACCCTGACCAATCT
>JADMIN010000106.1 GCA_015478575.1 Ktedonobacterales bacterium
TCTCATCTTGCGCGTCTCTCATCTTGCGCGTCTCTCATCTTGCGCGTCTCTCATCGTGTCTTGCCAGGAGGCACACTCGTTGGCCACGCTCGCGGCGGGCAGACCTGGCTAGCCCGCCCGCGCCGCCGGCTCCCCTGGCGTCGCGTCCTCCACCGCGCCATCGCTCGTCGTGAGGGAGATGGCGCGGTGGAGCCGTCCGTCTTGCGGAGGCACGGCAGGGCAGACACCTCGCACGATGCTGACTGATGGCTCATCCCGGTCACTCGCCATCCCTCCCATCGTCTCTCGCGTCATCTCGTGTGGGTGCGCCAGAACGCGCGGTACCGCATCGCGCACAGCTAAGCCGCTCTCTTGCCGCGCCCGCACCAGGCAGGCGAAGCGGTCGAAGAGGTCGCGGTTATCTTCGGGGCCAGGGGCCGCTTCAGGGTGGTACTGCACCGAGAAGACCGGCAGCGTCTCGTGCGCCAGCCCCTCGACACTGCCATCCGAGAGGTTGATATGGCTGACGTAGAAGCCGCTCGCCGGGGGGAGGGTCGCCGCGTCCACCTGGAAGTTATGGTTCTGCGAGGTCACGGTGACGCGCCCAGTCCGCACTTCACGCACGGGATGGTTAGCGCCGTGGTGGCCGAAGGGCAGCCGGCTCGTGCGCGCGCCCGCCGCCAGCCCCAGCACTTGGTGCCCCAGGCAGATGCCCATGAGCGGCAGGCCCTCGGCGAGCAGTGCCCGCGTCAGCGCCACTAACCCCGCCACGCTCTCTGGGTCGCCTGGCCCATTGGAGAGTAGCACGCCGTCAGGGCGCAAGGCGCGGACGGTGGCGCTCTCCACGGGATGGGGCGCGACCACGACTTCCAGCCCACGCTCGGCCAGGCAGCGCGCAATGGTGTGCTTGTAGCCCGTATCAATCAGCAGCACACGCGGCGCCCCCGGCCCCACGCGCGCGTGCGGCCAGTGCTCATCGCCAGCGGAGGCGACCTCGGCCACGACATCCAGGTCCGAGACGGTGCGCACCCGTCCCGCCTCGGCGACCAGCGCCGCGATATCCGGCGTCTCACCCTCAGCATAGGCGCGGAGGATGCCGCGTAAGGTGCCGTGCGCGCGTAGGTGGCGGGTCAGGGCGCGGGTATCCAGATCGCGCAGGCCAGGAATGCCATAGCGGGCGAGGTAGTCATCGAGTGATTCGGCGGCGCGCCAGTTGCTATACTCCTCGCAGCACTCGCGTACGATCAGCGCTGAAAGCCACGGACGGCGCGACTCCACATCCTCTTTGGCGATGCCATAGTTGCCGACGAGTGGATACGTCAGGACGACCATCTGCCCCCGGTATGAGGGATCAGTGCAGATCTCCTGGTAGCCTGTCATGCCCGTGGCGAAGACGACCTCGCCCCGCCGCCCCTGGCTCAGCGCCTCTACCGCGCCAAACGGGCGTCCCTCAAACCACGCGCCATCTTCCAACGCCAAGATCGCCCGCTGCTCCGTCTCCATGCGCACCTCTCTCGTGTGAACCTACCCCCCCAGCCCCCTCCCGTGCGCGGGCAAAGGGGAAGGGAGGAGCGCCTGATGGCGAATTGATATGCCTATGTCCCCGCCTCGTAGACGACCGCGCCGCCGAGGATTGTCAGGCGCACGCGCCCGCGCAGAGTGACGCCAGCCAGTGGTGTGTTGCGCCCTTTCGAGGCGAAGCGCGCCGGGTCCACCACCCACACATCATTCGGATCGAAGATGGTGATATCGGCAAGCGCGCCCGACCGCAGGGTGCCAGCCTCCAGCCCAAAGGCGCGCGCCGGGCGCTCGGTCAGCGCGGCGATGAGCGTGGGGAGATCCAGCCACCCGGCGTGGACCAGCGTCAGCAGCGCGGCCAGCGCCGTCTCCAACCCAGAGATGCCAAAGGCCGCCTCGGCGTACTCGCCGTCTTTCTCCACTGGGCCATGTGGCGCGTGATCGGTCGCGATGGCGTCAATCGTGCCGTCGCGCAGGCCCGCGAGCAGCGCCGCGCCGTCAGCCGCCGGACGCAGCGGAGGATTGACCTTGGTGCTGGTATCGTAGCGCGGGCCAGGCGCCAGCGGCGGCAGGCCACTGGCGGCGAGCGCCTCGGCCAGTGGTCCTGTGCGCTCGCCCGCCACCCAGGCATCGGTCAACAGCAGGTGATGCGGCGTAACCTCGGCGGTCACGGGCAGGCCCGCGCGCTTGGCCTCGCGCATCAGCGCCACCGCGCCAGCGGTGCTGAGGTGGGCGGCGTGATAGCGCGCCCCGGTCAGCCGCACCAGCGCCAGATCGCGCGCCAGCATGATCTCTTCGCCCGCCGCGGGCCACCCTGGCAATCCCAGAAGCGTTGAGATCGCGCCCTCGTGCATCACGCCGGCACCGACGAGTTCTTCATCCTGGCAGTGTTCGACCACCGGCCGCCCCAGCGGCGCGGCGTATTCCAACGCGAGGCGGGCCATGCGGCTGCTGCCGACTGGCTGGCCATCATCGGAGAAGGCCACGGCGCCCGCCTCAGCCAACTCGCGCATCTCGCTTAGCTCGCGCCCGCCCTCGCCCTTGGTGATCGCCGCGATGGGATAGATGCGCGCTGGGGCGTTGCGTGCCCGGCTCAGCACGTACTCAAGCGCCACGCGCGAATCGAGCACTGGCTGGGTGTTGGGCATGCAGCAGATGGTCGTGAAGCCGCCACGCGCGGCGGCCTGGGCGCCAGTGGCAATCGTCTCTTTGCCCTCAAAGCCCGGTTCGCGCAGGTGGACATGCGGATCCACAAATCCCGGCGTGAGCACCCAGCCCTCTGGCAGCGCCCGCTCGCGTAGAGCACACCCATCCGTGCGCAGGCGCGCCAGGGCGGGAGCCACCGTCGCCTCATCGCCACTCGCCAGCACGCGCCCCTCAGCGACCACGACCGCGCCAGGGCCATCCAGCCGTTGGCTGGGGTCCAGGATGCGCGTCGCGCGCAAGAGCAGCGCCTCCGCTGGCCGGTCCGATGTCATATCGCTCTCTCCCTATCCCCGCGCCCTCGCACGGGGGTGCGGTTCGTCCTCTTCTGCCCAGCAAAAGGCCAGGGGTTAGGTCGCCACTATCTCCGTCGCCACCATCTCCAGCGCGGCCATGCGGACCACGACGCCGTTGGCCACCTGCTCCTCGATCACCGAGGCGGGACCGTGCGCGACGCTGGGGGCAATCTCGACGCCCTCGTTCATTGGGCCGGGATGCAGCACGAGCGCGCCGGGCTGAGCCAGCGCCAGCCGCGCTTCGTTCAGCCCATAGCGCGCGGCATATTCGCGAAGCGTCGGCAACAGCCCCGCCTGCTGCCGCTCGCGCTGGAGCCGCAACGCCATGACGGCATCCGCCCCCTCCAGTGCCCGCTCAATAGATGGCTCGACCGTCACGCGGCGGGGCGCGCCGCTGCCGGGAACGGGGCGCGCGGCGTAGAGCGCCGCGGCGGCGGGCGGCAGCAGCGTCGGCGGGCCACAGAGCACCACCGCCGCGCCCAGCGCCGTCAGCGCCCAGACATTCGAGCGCGCGACGCGGCTGTGCAGGATGTCGCCGAGGATGACGATGCGCCGCCCCGCGAGCGCCCCAAGATGCCGCTCCAGCGTGAAGGCATCGAGCAGCGCCTGGGTAGGGTGGGCATGCCAGCCATCGCCCGCGTTGACCACGCCACCGCGAAAGGCCCGCGCGATGAGATCCGGCGCACCAGCCAGGTGAGAGCGCACGACGATGAGTGTGGCACCGAGCGCTTGGAGCGTCTCAACGGTATCGCGCAGCGACTCACCTTTGGTGACGCTACTGGCCGCGGCGGTGACGTTCACCACCTCAGCACCAAGCCGCTTGCCCGCTAGCTCGAAAGAGACACGGGTGCGCGTGCTGTTCTCGTAGAAGAGGTTGACCAGCACGTGGCCGCGCAGGGTGCTGAGCGCGCGTGTGGACTGGCGGCGGGGGCGCTCATCCAGACGGCGGGCGTGATCCAGCAGCGCCCGCAACTCGTCCGGCGTCCAGTCATCAAGGTCGAGCAGATGGCGGCGCGCTGGCAGAGCCGCGGACACGCCGAGCATGCGCGTTCGCTCTTCGCTAGGCGGCGCTCCAGCAGGCGCCTCGGTGGATGGCAACATCTCGGCTCTGCCCTCTCTATTCCGGCTGGCGCGCGAGCAGCACGGCATCACGCCCATCGCACTCGCGCAGGCGCACGCGGATGCTCTCGCTTCTGGCGGTGGGGACGCTCTTGCCGACGTAGTCGGCACGGATGGGCAGCTCGCGGTGGCCACGATCCACCAGCACGGCCAGTTGCACCTTGCGCGGGCGCCCATAGTCGAGCAGGGCGTCAATGGCGGCGCGGGCGGTACGCCCAGTGAAGAGGACATCATCCACCAACACGACCACCTGGCCAGCCACCGCGAAGGGCAGCGGTGGGCGCGCCGTGTCTGGGCGCGTGCCGCGCGCGGGCAGGTCATCGCGATAGGCGGTGATATCCAGCTCGGTCACGGGCACGGTCGTCTGCTCCAACTCGCCGATCTTGGCCGCCAGACGCCGGGCCAGGGGGGCGCCGCGGGTGCGCATGCCGATAAGGGCGAGGTCGGTGGCGCCGGCGTTGCGCTCAACGATCTCATGGGCAATGCGCGAGATGGCGCGGCGCATCTCCTCTTCATTGAGGATGAGCTTTTCGCCCTCGCTGGCGCCCCTCACGTCGCTCTCATTGCTCATGCGGCCCTCTCTTGCGCGTCGTGCGCTCGCGCGGTCTCTGGTAGCGCGTCGTGCGGGGGCGTCTTGGCGCTGGACAGAAAAAAGGCCTTCATCCCCACCGCCCCCGGATGGAATGAAGGCGCCACCGCCGCTGATCCGCTGGATTGCCGACACACTGCGTCACACGCCACTCCTTCCCAGCCTCGCGGGACTGGTCTTAAAGGATGTCTATTAGAAAGTATACCATAGCCTCAGCCATAGGCATACAGAGGGGGCGGAATGGGGTACACCATATGGCGCGTCACCTCACTAGGCAAACCGCGTTGAACATCACGAAAGGCTCTTCCTGTCATGATGCACAATAGGCAAAGCAAATGCGGTCTCGCATGGGGCGGCGTCATCGCCGCACCCAAGCCCCGCACGTCACCTGTGGTGATCTTCGCCACCGCGGTGCCCGCCGCGCGCCGCGGCCACGACCGGCCCCCCGCCGCACGCCCATCGTTCTCCTGGCGAGGAGAACGGCGATAGGTCAGCCATGAAGCCAACCGGCGGATGCCGGGGGGTCTTTCAACGCATCAGTGGTCATGGCGTGAGGTAGTCGAGCGCCGCACGGGCCAGCACCTCCACGCCGATAGCAAGCGCATCCTCGTCAATGTCAAAGCGGGGGCTGTGGTGGGGCGCGGTGATACCGCGCTCGGCATTGCTCGCGCCAACGAAGAAGTAGCAGCCCGGCGCCGCCTCCAGGAAGGCGGCCATATCATCGCTGGCGGCCTGGCGCTGGTCGCCGCCGGGCACGCCCTCTGGCCCGACCGCCGCCACCGCCGCGCGGCGCACGAGTTCCGCCATCGCCGGGTCATTGACACAGGCGGAGCAGCCGCCGGTCAACTCGTACTCCACCTCAGCACGCATGCCCGCCGCGACATCCCGCGCCACCTCGCCGATGCGCCGCCGCAGCAGCTCGCGATCGGCGACATCATACGCGCGCAGCGTGCCGCGTAGCTCGACCGCGTCGGCGATGATGTTGAACGCGGTGCCGCCCGAGATGATGCCGAACGTCACGACGGCGGGATGGAAGGGCGAGATCTCGCGGCTGGTGAGCGTTTGCAGCGCGACGAGAATCTGCGCGGCGACAACGATAGGATCCACGCTGAGATGCGGCATGGCACCGTGGCCGCCGCGCCCACGCACCCGCAACGTGACGCCATCGGCGCTGGCGAAGACGGGACCCGCCGCGACCGAGACGGTGCCGACGGGGACCGGAGTCCAGAGGTGCAGGCCGATCACGGCATCCACCGTGGGCTTCTCCATGACACCATCGCGGATCATCTCCGCGGCGCCGCCGATGCGCTCTTCCGCCGGCTGAAAGGCGAACTTCACCGTGCCGCGCAAGGCGTCCGCGCGGCCAGCCAGCAACTCGGCCAGCGTCAGCGCAATGGCGATATGTCCATCATGCCCACAGGCATGCATCTTGCCCGGCACGCGCGAGATATACTCCGCGTCATGCTCCTCGGTCACGGGCAGCGCGTCAATATCGGCGCGCACGAGCAGCGTCTGGCCATCCGTGGCGCCAGGCGCCGTGCCGCGCAGCAGACCTACCACACCCGTTCCACCGACACCCTCACGTACCTCCAATCCGAGCGTGCGCAGCCGCCGCGCGATCTCCGCCGCCGTCTCGCGCTCCTCGAAAGAGAGTTCTGGGTACATGTGAAAGTGGCGCCGCAACTCCACTAGCGCTGGGCGCCGCCGCGCGATCTCCGCCTTCAACTCATCGCTGGCCATACTCGCTCCTTCTTCACCGTCATCTTTGGGGAACCACACGCTGATGCTCTTGGATGCGGATGCGCCGCTCCCGGTGGGGCGAGAGAGCGGAGGTGAGGGACCTCCACCTCTGCCTAGCCGAAGAGGGAGAGCTGCTGTGGCGATGGCGGCTCATCTTTCCCTCGGTCCTCTGGCGCGCCGAGCGTGCCCTCCGCCGCCAGCCGTTGGGCCTCGGCCAGCGCCGCGGGAATGGCGGTCATGAAGTCATCGAGCAGCGTCTGGCGTAGCGCCTGCTGGTGCAGGGCCGCGGCGGGATGATACATCGCGAGCACAACGCGCCCGTCAATCAGCTTGGCCTTGCCATGAATCTGGCTGATCTTCGCCGTCGGGAAGAAGCGCGCCATCGAGAAGCGCCCCAGCGTCACGATGATCTTGGGGTTGAGGGCCGCGATCTGGCGGGTGAGGTAGTCCGAACAGGCCGCAATCTCTTCTGGGAGGGGGTCGCGGTTGTCGGGTGGGCGGTGTTTGACAACATTGGTGATGAAGACGCTGGCGCGGTTCAATCCCGCCGCGGCCAACAACTCATCGAGGAAGTGCCCGGCAGGGCCGACAAAGGGGCGCCCTAGCTTGTCCTCGCGCAAGCCCGGCCCCTCGCCGATCAGCATCACCTCAGCGTGTGGGCTGCCCTCGCCCGGCACACCATGCGTGGTGTTCTTGCAGAGGTCGCACTTCGAGCATACCTGCACTTCCGCCGCCACCTGCGCCAGGACTTCTTCCGCCGTCATGGAATCTCCTCCTCGCTCGCCACTCGCCACGCGGGCGTGCCGAAATAAGCATGCACAGGTGATATGGGGCATTGCGCCACCACTCGCCTTCTCGATTACCGCCTAGTGTCTGGCATGATGCTTTGTATGGCCTGTCTCTCCCTCGCGGGAAGCGGCGGGGTAGCCAACGCGCCGCGCCATCACACCACACGGCGCTCCCGCTCGCGCCGCTTCAGTATATCCTTCTCACGGCGAGCGGGCAATCCGACGAACGCGGGGACAAAAAAACTACGGCGGCAAAGCCAGTTTGACAGGAGGGCGTAGATTAGAGGAGG
>JADMIN010000107.1 GCA_015478575.1 Ktedonobacterales bacterium
GTGCAATTCTGCGGAAAGCGCTGACCTTCCATCTGCCGCGATTGGATGCGGCCGACGTTTTCAGATCAACGGATACGTCGAATCTCAATGAGCAGCAGGTGCGCGTTGCTGTGGCGAATGCATGTGAAGCCTTCGAGGGAGCGCTCCTGGATTTGAACGAGGACAGCACGACTAACGACCTAGAGACGGTCATACACGAAATGGGAACACTGAGCCAACGAGCACAAGAGACACAACAGCGAATCACGGAGACTGAGGCGGAACTCGCTCGTATCCTAGCGGCGCATCATCTACCTGCTCCTCAGGCATACACGCTTGTGGCCCTGGTGAGCGTCTGGCCAGTTGTCGCCTCTGTGTCTGTGGATGAGCTTGAGCATGTTCAGGAGAACCTCGACGTGGTGCGGAAGCGCGCGTTCGCCGAGCACGAGCAGGCGCGCCGCAAGCAGGAGGAATTGCAGATCACAGACGTGGCACTTGATGTGCTGGCGGTTGAGGAGTGTGAACGCCAAGTCGCTGTTCTAGGGCAGGAACGAGAGATCTGCGAACGAGCGGCACGCTTGATTCGCGAGGCGCAGGATCGGATTGCCCGGCAAGTGCTTCCGGCGACTGAGCGGAACATGCAACTGCTCTTGCCAGAGTTAACCGCCCAACGCTACTGGGATGTGCGGCTCACGCCCCCAGAGCGAGAGGGTGGTGAGCAAAGCCAACTTGACTATCGTATCCGTGTATGGGATCCGATGGCAGGGCGCTATGTGGCTAAGAACCTCTTCTCTGGTGGCACTCGTGACCAATGCTCGCTGGCGCTGCGATTGGCGTTTGCACTGGCGACCTTACCGCAAGAGTTAGGCGTCGCACCAGGTTTCATCTTCCTCGACGAACCTCTGAGCGCATTCGATGCCCAGCGCGCACAGGCACTTGTCAATCTGCTGACGACGGGAACGATCGCTAATCAATTCCCTCAGGTTGTCGTGATCTCACATCATCATGCCTTCGATCCGCGTGCCTTCCAGTATCATGTACGCATGCAAGGCGGTCACGCGGTCGAGTCTGATCTGCCTGAGCCGCCGGATGGAGCGGCTTCTTCTCTGCCTTCCGGACGTGTACGCAAAGCGCTTCCAGCCAAGGTAACCGCCTAATGCCATTCCATCGAGAGAATCCTTTCCTCGGTGGCTACGAGGCGCGCGTCTTGGCAAAGAGGATTCCGTCGAGCCGGACATGAGCCGCGCAGCATACTGGTCTGACGCTCCACCGTCATAGCGCTCGCGCTGGCAGGAGTGGCCGTTCAGTCGAATAGCTCCAGTACCCCATAGCGGCTGTCGCGTTTGGCGGGGCGGAAGCCCGCCGCGCGGATCTCGGCCTGGATCTGCTTGACGGTCATACAGGTGCCCACATCCGCGCCCGCCGCGCTGACGACGTTCTCTTCCATCATTGTGCTGCCGAAGTCGTTGGCGCCGCAGCGCAGCGCCTCGCGGGCGAGCGCCGCACCCTGCGATGGCCAGGAAGCGCTGATGTTCTCGAAGTTGTCGAGCATCAGGCGCGCGAAGGCGACCATACGCAGGTACTCCTCGCCAGGAGCGCGCGTGCCGCCCATCGCCGTGTGGTCGGGCTGGTAGCTCCAGCAGATGAAGCTGGTGAAGCCGTTGCCATTGTGGGCGAGGCTCTCATCTTGCAGGTCGCGTAGGCGCGTCAGATGTAAGACGCGCTCCTCTAGCTCCTCACCAAAGCCGAAGACCATCGTGGCGGAGGTCGTCAGCCCCTCGCGCTGGGCCAGGCGCTCGGCCTCGATCCAGCTCTCCCATGTGCCCTTGTGCGGCGCGATCTTGTTGCGCGTGCGGTTATCCAGAATCTCGGCGCCGCCGCCGGGTAGGCCGTCCAGCCCCGCTAGGCGCAGTTCATGGAGCACATCAGCGAGGGGCATTTTGGCGATGCGGGCAATGTTCCAGACCTCAACCGGCGAGAAACCATCCACTTGGATCGCTGGATAGTGCTCCTTGAGGTATGCTAGCAAGCCGGTATAGTAGTCCAGCTTGAGATACGGATGCACACCGCCCTGCAAGAGGATGCGCGTACCGCCCCATGCTTGGAGCTCCTCGACCTTGCGCCCGATCTGCTCGTGCGTGAGCAGATATCCCTCCGGGCTGGTCGGCTTGCGGTAGAACGCGCAGAAGCCACAGTCAATGATGCAGACATTCGTGTAGTTGATGTTGCGGTCCACCAGATAGGTAACGATGCCCTTGGGGTGCCGCCGCGCGCGCATGGCATCCGCGGCATGGCACAGAGCCTCGGTGGAGGCGGCCTCCCAGAGGCGCAGGCCCTCCTCCAACTGGAGGCGCTCGCCCGCGCTGGCACGCTCAAGCAGGTCGCCAGTCGTCGTGAACGTCCGCATGATGCAAACTCCCTTCGTCGGCGGCTCGCGCCGTGCCTGAGTGGCCTTTGGCCGCTAGTGGCCGTGGCTATGCGGTAATGGGGGCGCCTACCGATGCGCCCTCGCGGTCCTCATCCCTTGCCGTCCTCATCCGTCGCGCGCCTGGCCGACCGCGCCACCCACCGCCCCGCTCATTCGGCGATGCCCGCACGCGCCAGAATCTTCGTTGGGGTGACGCGTACCAGCAACTCCCCTTCGACACCGTTACGCTTGCCATAGGCCTCGGCCTGGTCCGCGCCCATATACCGGCCACCGATGCGCGTCGCCCAGCGCCGCAGGTCCGGGTCATTAGCCGTGAGCGTCGCCGTGCCCTCGATGACGATATAGGCAAAGGGAGGCGTCTCGTCGTCAACGCAGAGGCTCACCCGCGCATCGCGACGCAGGTCCGCCGCCTTCACGGTATCAGCGCCGGTGGTGAAGACAATCGTCTCGCCGTCTAGCTCAAACCAGACCGGCGCGATGTGTGGGCGGCCATCCGCGCGCACCGTCGCCACCTGCATCGTGCGCACACGTGCGGTGAGCAAGCGCCGGTATTCATCCGTGGTCATGGTGTGCATCGTTCTGCTCCGCTCCTCGCTCCCGGCTCGTTCCGCCACGCCGATTCTCGTCAGGGAAGGACCGCGGCGGGTCAGGGCACTAGGTCGCTGGCACCTCTTCTGGCTCCAGCACGTCCATGAACGGACTGACGGAGAAGACCGCATGGCCTGGCCCTGGCGCGCCATAGCCTGGCGGCGGCGCCAGCCGATGGCGGCGCAGGGTGTCGCGGTATGTCTCGAGCAGTCGCAGGTGATATTCTAGCGGCGCGCCCTCTGGGTTGGCATCACCGAGCACGGTCATTGGCTCAGGACACCACGTCGTGAAGCGTGGCGTGATGCCCCGCGCCATGAAGTAGTCCAGCCCCTCGGCCGTGGAGCGGATGGCGTCTTCGACTTCGGTATAGCCGTAGGGGCGCGCCATCTCGACGCCCGCCACAAAGTTCGGGATGACGTTGGCTGGGCCGAAGACCTCGGCGGCATCCACGATACGGCGGATCCACTCATCGCGTCCGATGTAGCGATGTTTGCCAGGGCTGACCTTAGGAAATAGCTCAGGATCCCAGATCTCGTAATTCGGATGGTAGATCCGCGCACCCGCGGCCTTGAGACGCTTCACGTCCTCGCGCGGCCACGCTTGCGTCACGACCTTGCTGATCCAGCGGCCAGGGAAACGGGTCTCGATGGCCTCGACGTATTCGCTATAAAACTCGACCTCGTTCTTGCCGCGCAGTGTCGAGGTGATGCTGCCGCCGGTGAGCGTATAGGCCTGGCTCTCGCCGCCACTGGCGTTGATGATCTCAAGCGCGGCCAGGATATCCGCGATGGGCTTGACGCCGGTATAGGGGCGCTTCTGCTCGATCTGCTGACGATAGTTGTTGTTGATATCGCAGAACTGGCATTCCTCTTTCGCGCCGTAGTATTGGCAGACGCGGAAGATGGTGAGATAGAGCAGGTAGCCCCACTCGATCGTTGGCGCGATCTCGGCCACCGGACGCCCATCGGGCAACTGCGCACGGTAGTAGGGCGGCAGGTCACGCAGACTGACCTCGGCGAGCGGCTGATCGTCGGCGTAGAGCCAGAGGGCGCCGTCACGTGGGGCCACGCGATAGGGTGAGGCGGGATTGAGCCGTGTCGAGACGATGGTGCGCCGCAGGCCATAGGGGCCACCAGAGAGCGCGATCTCTTCCGGCGCGTGCCATCGCTGTGTCTCATCTAGCTGCTGCTGGCGCACCATATCGAAGGAGAAGATGAAATACGACTTCGGCTGATGCTCGCGGGCGGGTGTGCCATCCTCACCGGGGACACGGACGAGCGCGCCTTGGTCGAAGGAGACGCCGCCGCGCAGCAGATCGGCCTTGATGACCGCCTCGCGTGGCAGCGTCGGATGCCGCGCGAACGCCGCCTCTACGATATCTCGTTGTGACATATTATTCCTCTAGGAAGCGCACATCTGACCAGCGAAAGTCTGGCACAGCCATCTCCAGGAAGGCGCGCAGCCCCTCCAGATCACGTTCACTCAGATCATAGTCCAGCAGTCGCAGGTAGCGCCCACAGACCTCCGCCGACACGTTCAGCCGTCGGCTGGCCTCCAGCGCGAGGCGGTCGAGGTCGGCCAAGCCATGCGCCTTCGAGGCACGCAACAGCGTCACCGCGCCGCTCGCCCGGATGGCCTCGGCGCGGTCGGCGCGCGCGGCCCACACGGCGAAGACAAAGGGCAATCCCATCCATGCTTCCCACTCCGCCGCCAGATCGAAGACGTAGGGGCGACCGCGCCCGGCGATCGGGCGCCGCCGCGTGTATTCCCGCAAGGCGATATCGCCGATGAGCAAGGCCGCGTCGTGCGTGGTGAGCATCGCCTCTAGGTCAGGCGGTTGTGTGACGTAGCGCGGCTGGATGCCCCAGCGCCGCTCGCAGAGCAGTCGCACCAACTCCACTGAGGTTGCCGAATGGTCCGAGAGCGCGATGCCGCCGCCATCCAGCATGCGCCAATCATGATGCCAGGAGAAGAGCAACACGCTCTCGACACGCCCATGCGCCGCGACGGAGAGCCGGGGCAGCAGCCACCAGTCCTGGGCATGCGCGCCAAAGGCGAAGCTGGAGACGTTGGAGACATCTATCGCGCCAGCCAGCAGCGCGCGGTTCATCTGGGCGGGAACGCCCGCCACGGTCTCGACGCCCGGCAGGCCTCCCTCAGCACGCTCGCGTCGCAGCAGCCAATCATAGACTGGCACGACGTTGAGGTAGTCTATGACGCCTAGGCGCACGGACGGCGCGTCCGATCGCGCTCCGGCGCGGGGAGCGGAGATGGGCGAATGAGCTTCTGCTTCTGGCGTCCCACCTCTATGAGGCGCCGACGGTTGCGGGCGGATGCTCGTCATGCGCGGACCTCCGGGGCAGGCGGCACGGCACCGACCGAGCGCAGCAGCAGTGCGCGTAGCGTGGGCAGTGTATCCTCCAGATGCTCAGGCTGACCGGCGACGAGCCAGCGCACGACGATCTCGTTGATGGCGCCGAACCAGGCCCATGCCACGATCTCGGTATCGAGGTCGGTCGTCGCGCCCGCGGCCACCGCGCGATCTAGATAGCCGCGGATCATATCGGCGAAGCGGCCGCGCGTCCGCATCAAGCGCTCATCGAAGCCCTGCCCCAGGCCAACGGCCTCGATCAAGAGGATCTTGCTCAAGCGGCGGTGGCGCGAGAAGGTCTGGAGGACGGTGCTGAGTGCGGCGTCGAGCTGGGCCACAGGGTCGCTCTCGCGCGCGATGGCGCGATCTACGGCGGCGGCGAGTTTGGGCACCAGCGCATCCACCAACGTCAGGAAGATGGCCTGCTTGCCGTTGGGAAAGTGGAAATAGAAGCCCCCCTTGGAGCTATCCGCCTCACGGATGATGTCATCCACGATAGCGCCGTGGTAGCCCTTCTTCGCGAAGACGCGCTCCGCGGCATCCAGCAGGCGGCGTCGGGTGGCATCCTTATCGCGTATGGCCCCATGGGGCGCGGGGCCGTTCTGCTCGCTGCTCATCATCCCGTCCTTCCACGGCGCGCCACCCAGAGACCACGTACCGACGCGCCGGTCTGTAAAGAATTGTAGGCAGCGCCGCGACGAACGTCAAGGTGCGCAACGTCAAGGTGCGGCGATGTCAAAGTGCGGCGATGGGAATCTATCAGGGACATCCATGCGTCAGGCGCCACGTCGTGGCGCTCTCCACCGCCACCCATCTGGGCACATGGGGAGTGGGTTCATCCCCCCGCAAGAGCGGGAAGTGGGGAGGCGCCTCGGCACGCGCTGTGCGAGCGCGGTGGTAGCCGGGCCGTGTGATGGCCGCATAGCCCGATGCGAGCGAGGAAGGAAACTCGCATGGAGTCCGCGCGCCGCGCCGCTCTGGATGGCGCCCTAGCGAGTCTACGCGCTGGGCGCATGCCGCGCCGCGCCTTTCTAGAGCGCGCCCTGGCACTGGGGCTGACGGCTGGCGTGGCGGGCGGCTTGTTGGAGGCTTGCGCCCGCCGCGGCACCACGTACCTCGTCTGGGAGAGCGAGCACGACGCCCAGGATGTCTATCGCTCGTTGGTGGATGACTTCAACCGTACCAACAACAGCGGCATCCATATCACCTATCTGAATGGCCCGCCCACTCCCAACGAACTGCACGGCAAGTATCTGGTGATGCTCGGCGCCCGCAGCGGCAGCACTGACGTGCTCTCGCTCGACGTCACCTGGCCAGCGGAGTTTGCCGCCAATGGCTGGCTCCTACCGCTGGATCGGCGCTGGCCCGCGCGTGCGCGCGCCGCCTACCTAGCTGGGCCACTGCGTGCCGCCACGCTCAATGGAGCTGTCTGGGCCGCGCCCTATCGCGTGGATCTGGGCGTGATCTACTTCCGCACCGATCTCCTCTCGCCCGCGCTGGCCGCCCAGGCTCCGCGCACGTGGAGTGACCTGGCGGCCCAGGCGCGGCGCCTCGTGGCGGTGGGCGCCGCTCCCTCTGGCTTCCTCTGGCCGGGGGCAGCCACAGAGGGGTTGGTCTGCCTCTTCGCTGAGGTGCTCGCCAGCTATGGCGGGTCCATCTTGCGCCCCGGCGATCCCTATACCGTGACGATTCAGACGCCGGAGGCGCGCGCCGCGCTCGTCGAGATGATCGGGTGGATCGGCGCGGCTTCGCCCGCCGCCGTCACCCGCTATACCGATGATGACGTGCGTCGCGTCTGGCAGGGGGGCGAGGCGGTCTTCATGCGCAACTGGCTCTCCAGCTATCCGCCACGCAGCGACCCAAACGCCGCCCCGGTCATTGGCAAGATTGGCATCCATCCGCTGCCTGGTGGGCCGGATGGTGGCATAGGCCACTCAGGTATCGGCGGCTGGCAGTTGGGCATCAATGCCTTCACGCGGAACGCCGACGCTGCCTGGGTATTCATCCAGCACATGCTTGCCCCAGCGACACAACTGCGAGTCGCCCGTGCCTTCGGGCTGCCCGTCGCGCTCGCCTCCGCCTATGATGACGTGCTGGCGCTGGCACGGCAGCAGAAGGTCGATT
>JADMIN010000832.1 GCA_015478575.1 Ktedonobacterales bacterium
AGGCCAGGTCGCGCGCCAGCGCGGCGACGGGGCACAGGCCGCCGCGCTGTTGGATGACGCCGTGCGACGCTTCGAGCAGCAGGGCCGCCAGGCACGGGCGGCGACGGCGACGCTGGAGCGCGCGCGCCTGGCGCTGACTCGTGGCGAGTTGGGTACGGCGACGCACCTCGTGGAGCGCGGGCGCGAGTTGGCGCACGACTCCACCCAGGCCACGGGCGAGCCAGGACCCGAAGCCATGGCAGCGGCCATCGCCGCGATGCTGGCCCTCACGCTGGGGCAGGTTGAGCACGCGCGCACCTTCGCGGCAGAGGCGGAGGCGCGCGCGGCACGCGAGGGCGACGGACTGGCGGCGGTGGAGGCGGCGCTCCAGTTGGCCGAGGTCGCGCTGGCAGCCGAGGATCTCAACGCCGCGGTCAACGGCTTCAATCGGGCGGCGGCCCTGGCGCGAGAGCATGAGGCAGGTGTGGCCGAGGGGCTAGCCGGTGTTGGGTTGGGGCGCGTGCTGCTGCGGCGAGGTCTCTTTACCGAGGCGGCCAACACGCTTCAAGAGGCGCTGGCCCACTTCCGTAGCGCGGACGACCCCGCCGCGCAAGCGATGGTCTACTTGGCCCTGGGCGACGCGCGGCGCCAGTTGGGCGATCTGGATGCGGCGCGCGCAGCCTTCACACGCGCGGCACAGATCTCTGCGCGGATCGAGAGCGCGCTTGGTGAGGCGCACGCCATCCGTGGCGAGGCGCGTACTCTGCTGGATATGCCAGAGCTTGAGGCGGCCATCGGGCGCTACGCGCGCGCGATGGAGAGCGTCGCGCGTGTGAGTGGCACGATCAACGACGCCGACGTGCGCGGGGTCTTCTTCGATACCTGGGCTGGACTGTATGCTGAGGCGGTCTATGCCTCCGCCCGTGCGGCGAACGCGCCGCGCGCGCTGGAGCTGGCGCAGGCCTACGGCGGCCGGGCCAGCCAGACTGGGCGTGCGCGCGCCCTCCAGCAATTGCGCGAATTCGAGCAGGCGCTGCCGACGAAAGGCGCGGATCTGACCAAAGAGGAGGTCGAGCGCAACAAGGTCACCGGCAAAATCCTGGCCGACGCGCGCAAGGCCCTGGGGCGCTAGCGCATCGTCACGACCGGCGGGCGAGCGGGGCGTATGCCACTAGGCCATCGCCGCGACAACCTCGATCGCGCTGGCGCCCAAGAGCTGCCCGACGGCAGCGAAGGCCTGTTCGTAGCGCGAGGGCGGCAGCGGGTCAGACGCGAACGCCGTCACGGTCACGCGCATCCGCTGGCCCTCGAACCGGTGGGACCAGCTAGCGACCGCGCGGCCACCTCGCAGCACCAAGGGGAAGCCGTCCCCCGCCAGCGTACCTGCCCCGCCCGCGCTATAGGCACGGCCCAAGTC
>JADMIN010000108.1 GCA_015478575.1 Ktedonobacterales bacterium
GTGTTAGGCACGCCGCCAGCGTTTGTCCTGAGCCAGGATCAAACTCGCCATCCAAATATCTCAGGCGCGACGCCTCATTGGCTCCGCGCCCGTTTGTGCGGTTTGTTCTGTGCTCGCGCAATCGGCACTGCTGTTCGCGTATCCGGCCCGAAAGCCCTCTCCGCTTGAACAAGTGCCTTCCCACCATCATACAGATGCATGATGGTGCGCTGCTGCTGTTTCCCACTCTTCAGTTGTTCAGGTACACTCCGGCGTCGCTGTCGCCGCCCGCACTGGCGAGGTTTCGCCAGGCGCAACTAAGAGGATACCATGCGGCTTAGATCATGTCAAGGGGCTATGCGGGCAATTTCCACTCCTTGCCCCACATGTCCGAGGCATGTGTATATCGGGAGGGAGGCCGCGCCGCGCGCTCGGTATCCAGGAGTCCTGCCTGTCTCCACGCCGTGCGCACGGCGTGTACGATGCCCAGTAGACAGATGCCCAGTAGACAGAGGACATGTGTAGCGCAAGGACAGCTCACGATGCCGATCATCCCACGCTCGCCGCGGCCGTCCACCCGGGCGGCGCCCGCCGTGCCCCCACCCCGGACGCTCCTGATCACGCTGGGTGGCACGGGTGTGCCCTATCTCTTGAAGACGAGCGCGCGTGCCCGTCGGGTGCGCTTGGTGATCCGCCCGGCAACCGGGCTGGAGGTGGTGGTTCCGTGCGGCGTTGGTGCTGGCGATGTGGAGCACGTGCTGCGTGAGAAGGCGGCCTGGATCACCGCCACGCTCGCGCGTATGGCGGAGCGGGTAATCGCGCCGCCGCCGCTAGCGGAGGGGCGCGTGCTCTCCTATCTGGGCCAGCCGCTCCGACTCGCGCTACGCGGCGGCGCGCCACCGGGGAAATTTCGCGCGGTGCTGGGTAAGGGCACGCTGACACTGATGGTGGCCACACCAGCCGAAGAGACTGTGCGCGCGGCGCTCGAAGCCTGGTACCGTCGCCAGGCGCGGGCGATCTTCGCCGAGTGTGTCGAGCGCTGTAACCTCGCCTATGGCTTCTCCTATGCGCGGATCGCCATCAAGGACCAGAAGAGCCGCTGGGGCAGTTGCTCACGTAAAGGCAATCTCAACTTTAACTGGCGACTGTTGCTGGCGCCGTCGTCGGTGCTGGAGTATGTTGTCTACCACGAGCTGGCGCATCTGCGCGAGCCAAATCATTCGCCGCGCTTCTGGGCGGTCGTCGAGCGCGCCTGTCCAGCGTATCGCGAGCACCGCCGCTGGCTCAAACAGCACGGCCACGAACTCGGCTTTTGACCCCACCGTGCGCGTTCACAAAGCGAGCGGTATAGCCCGACTGGCCCTCTGTGTAATTGGCATATGGGTTGCGTCGTCTTAGGCGGTATGTGATCCCAGTCGCATGCGGCGGGGAGGTGGGAGAGATGCCTGCCTCCCCGCCGCTTTGTGTGTGCCCGCGCATCGAGTATGCGTGGCCCCTTGGCCTGGCGCGATATCCCTCTCATCGCGTCGCCTGTGAGATTTCCCCTTCCGCGTGCGTATCTTCTCATAACTGGCGACGTGTGGCTCCGCGGCCCGCACGGTGGTCGCGCGTTGCCTTGATCATTGGCATATTGAGGAGGAACACATCACATGATGCTCTCATCTCGCCCACGGCTGGCTGTGGGGAGCGTGCTCGGCCTTGTGCTCGGCGCGAGCCTGCTGCTCTCGGCTTGTGGTAGCTCTGGTAACGCCTCTGGCCCGAACCTGCACCTAGTAAGCGCTGGCAAGCTGACGATTGCCAGCGATACAACCTATGCGCCAGCCGAATATAAGGATCCCAACGATCCGACAAAATTCATCGGCTACGATATGGATCTCGCGCGTGAAATTGCCAGGCGTCTGAATCTCACAGCTAATATTCAGACGGCCACATTCGACGCCATCATCCCTGACATGTCCACCGCGCCGCTTGGTCAGCAGAAATACGACATGTCGGTCTCCTCCTTCACCATCAACGACAAGCGCAAAGAGAAAGTGGACATGATCCCTTATCTGACCGCTGGTGAGTCAATCCTCGTGCCATCAGGCAACCCGCTGAACATCAAAGTCTTTGACGATATGTGCGGCAGGACCATCGCCGTGCAGAACGGGACGGTCGAGGCGGACGAGGTGCGCGACGCCAACGGCACTGGCCCTGGCAATTCGGGCCAGACGCCGGACTGCAAGCAAAAGGGCAAATTGATCAAGATCCTGTCCTATGATGACCAGACGGTTGTCGTACAACAGGTGCTGAATGGTCGCGCGGACGCCAGCTATCAGGATCAGCCAGTGACGGGCTACTACGTGAAGCTCAACCAGGGTAAGTTGGATACCGGCGGCCTCACTGTGCAGCCATCCCCCCAAGGCATTGTTGTCCGCAAGGATAACGCCGCCCTTGAGACCGCGATCACGAATGCGCTGACCGCGATGCGCCAGGATGGTACCTATTTGCGCATTCTGACGCAGTGGGGTGTCCAGGATCTCGCCTATCCGAAGTAGGGAGCGTCCCTTCCGCTGTTGGGTTGTTGTATACTTGAGCGTGGCGTAGTATGTGCTTGTGAGAGCCTACACCACGCTCAAGTTCTATCCTCAAAACGTTGGGTGGTACGTCTTAAGCTGCTCGCCTGACGTTTTGCCGTCCATCATTGGCGCTGTCGCATTGCGCCCGCGAGGATTAAACGATGAACTCCAATCCCATCATTCAGTTTCTCATCAACGTGATCTCGCTCAATAATAGTTTCAAATGGGAATATGTTTTCAAGTACCTCTTTCATCCCTATGTCTTACAGGGGGTCTTCGTCACGATCGTGCTGGCGGTCTGCGCGCAGCTTGTGGGTTCGGTCATTGGCTTGCTGCTCTATTTCTTTCGTCGCTCCCAATTTGGGCCGCTCATGTGGTTTGGCCGTGCCTACGTGCTGCTCGTCCGTGGCACACCACTGCTCGTCCAGATTCTGTTCTTGGCCACCTTTCTCCAACTGATTCATGTTGATCGTTTTTTCGCGAGCTTCGATCCATTTGGACAATTCGGATTCTCTATTCAGGTCCCTATGGATGCATTTGTCGCGGCGCTGGCTGCCCTCTCTATCAATGAGGGGGCTTATATGGCGGAGATCGTGCGAGCTGGCATTGATGCCATAGATACTGGTCAGATGGAGGCCGCCAAGTCGCTTGGCATGACATATGGATTAGCGATGCGCCGGATCGTACTGCCGCAAGCGGCACGTGTGATCATCCCCCCCTTGGGGAATGAGTTCAACGGTATGCTCAAGAATACATCGCTCGCGTATGTCATTTCAGTGAGCGAACTGCTTTTCACGTCCTATAAGACGTTCGGCCCGGCATTCGGTGCGACAGAGGAATTTCTGGTCATCGCCTCCTTCTGGTATCTCGTGCTCACCTCGGCATGGGGACTGATTCAGGTAGCCATCGAGCGTAAACTCAACGCCTCGAACGTCGAGCCGGGCAGCCAGAACGCGCGCTCCCGGTGGCAGCGCAGCTTCGGCTTTGGTGGGCGCTCCGCCAGAGAGGCCGTGCCGGAGGCGCTCGCACCGCCGTCCTTCGATCACCGGTAGTGTCGCCGCCGGGTGAACGCAGACGCACCGCGCTCGCCTGACCCAATGGGAGCAAAGACATGGCTATCAATGAGAATCCGCCCACGCAAACTGGCGTCGCTCCGATGGTGGAGGCGCGGGACGTGCATAAATACTTCCACCGCAATGAGGTGCTACGCGGCATCAGCATGCAGGTGCGCAAGGGCGAGGTGGTCGTCCTCATTGGGCCAAGTGGCTCTGGCAAGACGACCTTCTTGCGCTGCATCAATCATCTGGAGAAGATCAACAGCGGCCGCATTTTCATCGAAGGGCGGCTCATTGGCTACCGCGAGCAGCCCAATGGCACGATCATCGAGGATAGCGAGCGCAATATCGCCCGTGTGCGCGCGGAGATCGGTATGGTCTTCCAGCGCTTCAATCTCTTCCCTCACATGACCGCGCTGGAAAACATCATCGAGGCGCCAATCCAGGTGAAGGGTATGTCGCGTGACCAGGCCATCACACACGCGCGCGCGCTGCTGGCCAAGGTGGGGCTGGAAAACAAGGAGAACGCTTATCCGGGGCGCCTCTCCGGCGGCCAGCAACAGCGCGTGGCCATCGCGCGCGCGCTGGCGATGGATCCCAAGCTGATGCTCTTTGACGAGGCCACCTCCGCGCTCGATCCTGAACTGGTGGGTGAGGTGCTCAAAGTCATGCGCCAGCTCGCCGAGGAAGGCATGACGATGATCGTCGTGACCCATGAGATGGGCTTCGCGCGTGAGGTGTCTGATCGCGTCATCTTCATGGATGGTGGCGTGATCGTCGAGCAAGGGGCGCCTGAGCAGGTCATCAGCAATCCACAACAGGAACGCACGCAAGCCTTCCTGCGCAAGGTGCTCTAGCTGCCGCGCGGCGGATTGCTGGCAAGAGGGATCGTGGCAAGAGCGGTGACGTGCGGTATGATCGGAGAGACCTTTGGACGCGGAACAGCGACAGGCGCTCATCGCGCGCTATAAGGACGGCCACCAGGTCGTCGCGGAAGCTCTGCGGAACACCACGGAGGCGCAACTCGACGCGCACCCGACATCGGGCGAGTGGTCGGTCAGAGAGATCGTCCATCACCTCGCGGATAGCGAGATGACCGCGGCTCTCCGGCTCCGGCGGCTGCTCGCGGAGGAGTCGCCCGCGATCAGCGGATACGATGAGGAGGAGTTCGCGCGCCGATTGCACTATGAGCGCCCCATCGCGGCATCGCTTCGCGTTGTCGAGGCGGTGCGTCACAACACCGCTGAGATCCTGGACCGTCTGACTGAGGCGGAATGGGCGCGCACGGGCACCCACAGCGAAGCAGGCGCATACTCGGTCGAGCGCTGGCTCGAAATCTATGCCGCCCACTGCCACGACCACGCGGCGCAGATCCAGCGCGCCCGCGACGCCGGCCGATAGAAGGCAGGCGAAAGGCATGGATGATCTCCTGCGCGATACCGCCGCGCGCGCGACGCGCTATCTGAATGGGCTGGCGGCCCGCCCTGTGGCGCCGTCGCCTAAAGCGCTGGCTGGGCTTGCCGCGCTGGGCGGGGGCCGTTGCCGGAAGTCCCCACTGATCCACTTGATGTGCTGGCGCTGCTGGACGCAAGCGGCTCGCCGGCCACCCAGGCGACGGCGGGGGGGCGCTACTATGGCTTCGTCACCGGCGGCACCCTGCCCGCGGCGCTCGCGGCGAGCTGGCTGGCCACCACATGGGACCAGAATGGCGTGCTGGCCATTGCCTCGCCGGTCGCCGGGGTTGTCGAGGAGATCGCGCTCGGCTGGCTGCTGGATATCTTGCGCCTGCCAGCGGAGAGCGCTGGGGCGTTCGTCACTGGCGCCACCATAGCCACCTTCACCGCCCTCGCCGCCGCGCGTCACGCCGTGCTGGAGCGCGGGCTGGGACGTGGAGGCAGATGGACTCTTTGGCGCGCCGGAGGTTGACGGTGGTCGTTGGCGACGAGGTCCACGCTAGCCTCATCAAGGCGCTGGGGATGCTCGGCTTCGGGCGCCAGCGGGTGTTGCGCGTGCCGACTGACGGCCAGGGGCGCATGCGTGCCGATGCCTTTCCCGCCCTGGCTGGCCCCGCTATCGTGTGTTTGCGGGCCGGCAATGTCAACACCGGCGCCTTCGACCCAGCGACGGCGATCATTGCGCAGGCGCGCCAGGCGGGGGCATGGGTCCATGTGGATGGCGCGTTCGGCCTGTGGGCGGCGGCGCCCGCTCGCGCGCATCTGATGGCGGGCTATGCGGATGCCGACTCCTGGGCAACGGATGCGCACAAGTGGGCGTAGAGACAAAATACTCCCACGCCTCATCTGGACGGCTGGTGAAATACAGGCGATGCTTGGCAATGTGTTCGATCACGCACCTCTTGCGGAGCCTATGGTCTCTGCTCGCCCTCATGCGTTGAGAAAACGCAGCCCGTTCGCCTCGCCGTCCGCAGTGTAGCCTACCTGCTCGCTGTCCTCCGCTCGCATCGGCAGTCAGGGACCTTGCCCCGCCAGAAGACGAGCATCTACGAAGAGGAGTATCAGTCTCTCATTCCGCAGTTTCCCGGAAGACCAAATAGCAGTTTTCGTAGGCGGGTCCCAATAGGTGTAAGACGAGGCGGTGCAGGGCGGTCAGACGCAAGACTTCGGTGGCGCGCGTCCCGTCGGGATGCCAGGTGTGGTGCAGATCAATGCCCTCGAAACACTGGAAGAGCCAGCGCAGCGTCGGGCGTGCGGTGGGCGTGCGAACCTGATCGGGCACGGTCTGGCCGGTCGCCGCCAACTGCTGGCGCACGCGGACCTCTGCCAACTTGTAGACTAACAAGCACAGGGTCATGATGAAGGCCAGCGCCATGATGCGCTCCGGCTTCTTGACGAAGACCGAGGAGGCCAGGAAGAGCGGGTCTTTGAGGAAGGCAAAGCCGCGTTCCACTACGCTCTGTTCGCGATAGAGCGCGATGACGGTGGTGTCGGGCCAGACCTGCTGATCCAGCAGATTGGTGCCAATGATGAAGGCGGCCCGGCGGAGCCCCTCGCGCTCCAGCGCGACCGGGTCGCGGGTGAGGGTCGCCTGAATCTGCCAGACGGTGGCGGTCGGCACGGCGTCGTGACGCGGACGCCCACGCGCCGCATAGATTGGTTGGGACGTCACGCTGGACGCCACGGTGAACCAGGCGGGGAGGCGGTGGCAGAGCTTGGCGAGCGCCGCCTCCGCGTCGGGCTGACAGGCGAAGGTCTGGTGGCCCAGAGGCCACAGGCGCTTCTCCCAGGTGGTCTGGTCCCCCGTTCCGCCTGCCGCTGGAGCGTGGCCCGCGCCCGCTCCTCGCGCTCCCGGGTGCGCACGACGATCCATCGCTCCGGGCCCTGCGGCAGGTCAGCGAGCGTGCGACTCCACCAGTGCCGCGTGCCCTCGGCAGTCGTCTGCCAGCCGTCGTGCGGCTCCTTTGCCTCCTGGGATGCCAACCGCTCCTGGACGATGGCTTGAGCGGCGGTCGACGTCTCGGGCACGCGACTGACCCAGCGGACCCCCGCCTGGTTAAGCTGGGTTATGTTCTCGGTACTATAGAGGCCACTGTCCGCGACGTAGACGCCCGACGTCTCCTCGCTGTCCTGCAGGTGGTGCGTCAGCGCGGTGACCGCCTCCAGCAGCGCGCGTTTATCGCTGGCGTTGCCATCCAGCGGCTGCAGGAACTGGGGTATCCCCTCGCCCGAGGTGACCAACGCCACCATCCACTGCTTGAGGTCCTCTCGGTGGTCGCGCGAATAGCCATAGGTCACCGCAATCACCGCCGGCAGCTCCGCGTCCGGCAGTTCCGCGTCGCCCGCCGACTGGACGGCCGGTGCCGCCGATGCTGCGGGAGCTGCCGATGCTGCGGGAGCTGCCGATGCTGCGGGAGCTGCCGATGCTGCGGGAGCTG
>JADMIN010000109.1 GCA_015478575.1 Ktedonobacterales bacterium
AGGTGAAGGTGCAGATGCTGCACCCCGACTGGGACATCGTGCAGGTCGCGGAGGAGGTGGCGCTGATCAAGGGCGAGAACACTGTCGCGTTGCCGTCGATGGTCCCGCCGGACTTCGGCCCACCGTCACCGGAGGTAACACCGAATGTCGAACCCACAGCCGGAGCAGCAGCCAAGTAACCAGGCGGCGTACATTGCGGCGTTGATTGCCGCGTATGTGGCCGTGGAGCAGTTCCTCCTCGCTCAGATCACCCAATGGTTGACCGTCTCAGCCCCGACCGACGTTGGGCGTGCGTTGCTGTACCAGCGCACCCAGCAGTTGGTCGCTCGCGCGTATTGATGTGCTGCTCGATGTCGCCTATACCGGCACCGAAAGCAAACAGATCAGTAGCGTCCGCTATGCGATTGATCCCGCGCAGGTCAGGACCGATGGCGGGGCGACCGCGCCACGGCTGCTGGCGCTGCAACTCAGTGTGCCGCCGGGCGCGCCCACGCATGACCTGCCCGTGCTCGCGCTGCCCCAGCCCTCCGACGCGCCCGCGACCGGCCCGGCGATGATGCTGGACCTGACGGGTCCGACGGGCAACCTGGCCGCGCGTGGCGCGCTGGATCCCGCCACGGTCGTCTATCCGGTGGACCTGGCGGCGGGCGCGCTGGTGCCCAAAGCCCCCGCCCCCGCGGCAGACCAGCCGACCGCCGACCCCAGCCAGCTCAGTCTGGGCGCGCCAGCGATTGACTCCAACGGGCGCCTGCTCGGCGTGCTGATCAACGACAGCAACGGCAAGCACGTGCTGGCGGGGACGAGTACTCTGACCGACGTCATCAGTTCTGTCACCGGCACATCCGGCCCGCTGATGACCAAGTGGCAGCAAGGACTCTCCGCCTTCTATGCCACGCCCGCGCAATTCGCCGCCGCGCAGTCGGCTTTCAGCGCGCTGCGAGCGAGCTACACCGACTTCGGCGGCGTGGCGCCCTTCCTGGCGGCGGCGCAACACCAGACCACGGCGCTCGCGCCGCTGACACAGGCCCCCAGCGGCGCGCCGCCCACTCCCACCACGACGCCCGCGAACGGCGGCCTTGGCCTGAGCCGACACGATAGCCTGGCGCTGCTGATCGGCGTCGGCGTGGCCGCGCTGCTGGTGCTGCTCACGCTGCTCCTGCTGCTGGCGCGGCGCGTCCGGGGGGGCCGCCCACGTGGCGAGGAAGGCCCGGCGGCGGATGAGATGGGGCTGGACCTGCTGCCACGCGAGAGCATGTATCGCCGTGCCATCGAAGACACGCCCACCGACCAGATGCCCGTGGTGCCGCGCGCACCCACCGCCCTGGCAGAGAGCGCTCAGTCGAACGGGGCGGAGGGGAGCATCGCCGGGCGGGCCGCGCCCTCTACACCACGCCAGGCCGCGCGCCTGATGTCCCACGCCGCCGGTATGACCGACGCGGGCGTGCGCCGTGCCAGCGATCCGAACCAGGATAACATCTTCGCGCTCGAAGGCATCCGCCTGGCCAACACGCGCCCACAGCCCTACGGCCTCTTCATCGTGGCGGATGGCATGGGCGGCCACGATCACGGCCAGGAAGCCAGCCGCATCGCCATCGAGATCGTCACGCACGTCGTGCGACAGAGTCTCTCCAGCAATCAGCCGATGGATGAGCGCGCGTCGACGCAACTGCTGCGTGATGGCGTGACCCAGGCACACGAGGCGCTGCGCCAGCGCAACGCCACCGACCAGGCCAACATGGGCACGACACTCACCGCCGCGCTGGTGGTGGATGAGACGGCGCACGTGGTCAATGTCGGTGATAGCAGGACCTATCTGATGAATCCTGATGTGGGCCTGCGCCAGATCACAACCGACCACTCCATCGTGGCGAGCCTCGTCGCCGCGGGCGTCATTCGCCCCGAAGAGATCTATACCCATCCACGGCGCAACCAGATCTATCGCAGCCTGGGCGGCGAGCAGGCGGAAGTCGAGGTGGATACCTTTACCACGTCAGTGCAGGCGGGCGACAAGTTGTTGCTCTGCTCGGACGGGCTGTGGGAGATGGTGCGCGATCCGCGGATCGAGCACATCCTGCGGGCCACGGCGGACCCGCGCCAGGCGGTGGAGCTGTTGGTGCGTGAGGCGAACGCGAACGGCGGCGAGGATAACATCAGCGCGGTGGTGGTGCGGATGCTGGAGGACATGCCGGAGCAGCCACAGCCCGGCGTGCGCATCGTCGTGGCTCCAGAGGACGCGCGACTGCCATCGCCACAGGGATAAGCACGGGGATGACCGCCGACTAGCCCACCCCTCTCTCATCTCCCCCTCGTCGCCGCGCGGTCCCCTCCGCCCGCGCCGTGGTGGGGCGAGCGAGCGCGTGTCACTTGCCCGTTCGTCCGGGGGCATTGTGGCCCTGTTTGGGAGCATGCTATACTCGGTCTAATGTTGCGCCTGTTTTATTCGCCCGCCTGATATCGCGCGGGCTGACACGCGAGCTATTCCGCGCGTAGAGGGCGCCACACCCAGGCCCAGGCTGCCAACGCATTCATCTCGTTCGACGACGACACACGGCAATGCTGACACACGGCAATGCTTTTTCACTCATCTTTCTATGCGATCCGCTCTCGCGGCGGCGCGGCTGGCAGCCACGCGCGGCGACGAGGGGGGAGAGCACCGCGCGCCCGCAACGACGCGGCGGGGTCGGCCGGGAGGTATCTCGTATGGCTGAGAACAGCTGGGGACATGGAGGTCCCGTTCAGCCTGAGACAGGAATTGGCCAGGTCTTGGCGGGCTATGCCGCGCGTGGTGGGCATCTGCTAGGAGCGCGGCGCTGGCCCGATAACCCTTTGACCATGACCCATGCGCGGTGGCATGGGCCAGATGGCTTCATCCTCGACGCGGTGCGTCGGCCCAATGATGATGAGGTCATCAGCCCGGAGGAGCGCGAGGTCTGGGTGCAGCTCGCGCTGCATTGCTCGATGGCGGTGGCGCCGAGCGACCGGCCCAATGAGGCGCCGTGGCTGGCGATCGAGATCGAACCGGCGCGCGTCTCTGAGCTGGTGCGCCTGCTGCAGCGCGCACGCGCGAACGCCTGGTCTGGCGGCCCCACCTCTGGCAGTCCCTATGCCGGCTCGCCCGCGCACTATCCCTCCGCTGGCCCGCCCGCGAGTGAGGCCCCGCGCTCGCCCTATCATCCCGGCGCGATGGGGACGGCTGCCCCCCGCTCGAGGCCGCTGCGCTCGCACATACGCAGCCTACCATCTACGTCGGACCCCTTCGACGGGCGCACGTCGCTCCCCAGCGAGGCTGACGCCTGGACGGGCAACTGGCAGCGCGGCGCGCTCGAGACGCCGGAGGTCTCGCTCCTGCCATGTGTCGAGGTCGAGCTGCCGATGCTGCTCGGCGATCCGGCGGCGGCGGATTCGATCCGCGACTTCACGCGCGACGTAGCGATGAACTTCAGCCGGGCCTGCCGGGGCATTCCCCAGGTACGCGAGACACGCGGATGGATGTATGGCAACCGGCTGGTGCTGGCGGCGCGCATGGCGGTGGCCCAGGGCACGCGGGCGCCGACGCGCGCGGAGATGGAGGGCGCCGCCAATATTCTGGCGGATGCCCTGGCCCAGCGTACCCTACCCTATACGCGCCTGGGCTTCGCCGACGCTGGGGCCTGGGCGCAGGGCAGCATCCTGCCAGCGTGAGTGGCGACCTTCGCGCGCGCCTGCCCTTCGCGCGCGTGGGAAGAGGGGGTGCTCGGGGGCGGACGATCACTCGCCCGCCGTGGTGGGCCGTGGACGCTCAGCCAGCGGAGCACCTGATGCCGCCTGCGCGCGATCTGGCCCACGCGGGCGTCGCACGGTGGTGTCGCCCGTAACGCGGGTGCGCATCACCCACAGGAACGCCTCCGCGAAGATCTTGCGCGACATCTTGGACTTGCCGACACGCCGGTCTACGAAGATAATCGGCACCTCACGCACGCGGTAGCCGCTCTTCCAGAAGTTGTATGCCAGCTCGACCTGGAAGGCGTACCCCTGCGCGCGAATGGCACCCAGGTTCAGCGTGCGCAGCGCCGCCGTGCGGTAGCAGCGGTAGCCGCTGGTGCAGTCGCGGATGGGGATGCCCAGCACGGCGCGGGCGAAGATATTGCCGCCGCCGCTGATAAAGCGACGCAGCGGCGACCAGTTGGGTGTGCCGCCGCCGGGCACATAGCGCGAGCCGATCACCAGATCAGCCTCTTGGATCATCTCGAAGAAGCGCGGCAGGTAGCGCGGGTCGTGCGAGTAATCGGCGTCCATCTCGAAGACGAGGTCGTACCCCTGCGCAATCGCGTGCTGGAAGCCGAGGATGTAGGCCGTGCCGAGGCCCAGCTTGCCTGGGCGGTGCAGCGCGTGGACACGCGGATCTACCTTGGCCAACTCGTCGGCGATCTGGCCGGTGCCATCAGGCGAGTGGTCGTCAATGATCAGCAGATCGGTGGTGGGGACGCTGCGGAGGACATCCTCCACGATGCTGGCGATGTTCTCGCGCTCGTTGTAGGTCGGAATGACGATAAGCGATCTCACTTCGGCTCTCTCCACTGCTGCCATGCTCTCGATCAGGGCCGCGTGCCGGCCACATGGCACTCTTGACGCTCCGGCGAACCGGCACGCGCGTACTCTGTTTCAGACGGTCCTTGAACAGCCGCCAAGCCGCCACCTCTCCGCCCCTCGCCTCCATCACCCACCGCGCCGCGGATCAGCAGATGCGGCGGCGTAGGTCGGCCAAGCGCAGGATGGTGATCTTGCGCTTCTCGGTGCTGATGAAGTGTTTATCCACGAAGTAGCCCATGACCTTGTTGACGCTCTCGCGCGAGGCGCCCACCAGCGCGGCGAGGTCGCTCTGCGTGAGCCGCAGCTCGATGCGGATGCCCTCAGGCGTGCGCTCGCCATGCAATTCCGCTAGCTCCAGCAACTTCTTGGCCACGCGCCCATGCACGTCGAGGAAGAGCAGATCCTCGATCATGCTATCGGTCTGGCGCAGGCGGCGCGAGAGGACGTTCATCACCTGGACGGCGATGCGCGGGTGATGGTTCACCGCGCTGATGAAGTCGTTGCGCTGCAAGGCGTAGACCTCGACCGCGTCAATCGCCACGGCGCCGGCCGAGCGCGGCTGGCCATCCAGCAGCGCCAGCTCGCCGAAGTAGTCGCCGGGGCCGAAGACGGCGAGGACGACCTCTTGGCCCTCTGGGCTGGTGATGTAGATTTTGACCTTGCCGCTACGGAT
Source organism: Ktedonobacterales bacterium (assembly GCA_015478575.1). Taxonomy (GTDB): domain Bacteria; phylum Chloroflexota; class Ktedonobacteria; order Ktedonobacterales; family JADMIN01; genus JADMIN01. The sequence continues at coordinate 5,243 of JADMIN010000109.1, forward strand.
GATGTAGAGCACTTGGCCGGGATCGTCGCGGTGGAAGATGACCTCGCCTGGTCGGAAGGCGCGGCGGCGCATGACCGTGGCCAGCTCGCGCAGGGCATCGGCATCCAGCGTGGCGAAGAGGGCGACGCGCGCCAGCGGGCTGGTCGCTTCGCTGGGGGCCGCGGCGGTAGGGGCCGCGCTGGCGGGGGCTGTGCCGTGCTCTCGTTTGATCTGGTCGTGCGCTGTCAACGGCGCCCTCCTCTCTTGTCACCTGTCACCGCGCGGGCGTGCGTCCCGCGCGCCTCTGAGCACGCCCGCCTAGTCAGGCCGCGTCTCATTGCCGCGTCTCATTCTCACAGCCATTCTATCATGCCCGCGCTGGCGTGGCATGCCGTGGCCGCTCAGGCGGTGGTGCTGTAGGTGATGGCCTCGCCATAGAGGCGATAGCCCAGCGCGGCGGCCACGCGCGCGGCGGCGAGACTGGCGGCGGGATGCCCCGCCAGCGGCAGGCGCCCGGCGGCGAGCGTGGCGCGGGTGGCACGCGAGGCGATGGCCCGCGCCAGCCCGTGCCCCTGGAGCGATTCGACGGTGGTGCGGGCGGTCAGTTCCCAGATGGAGGGCGATTGCTGGCGCATGCCGGCATAGGCGACGATGGCGCCCGCGCGCCGCACGACGAAGACGCCCCGGCCAAAGCGCGCGAGCAGGCCCAGGGCAACGGGGTCCATCTCGCGCGCCTCATCGAGCGGCTCGATCCATTCCAGCCACTGGCCCAGATAAGGGCGGAAGCTGCCGGAGAAGGTATAGCGAATCCACTGGTGGGCGGCCTCGGGCGCGGTCACGTCGTCGCCGGCCACGCTGCGCACGAGGGCATCGAGGGCGGCCAGGCCAGCGGGCGCGAGCAGCGCTTCGGGTGGCGTGACGCGCAGCAGCGCGGCCAGCGGGGCGCGCAGCTCTGGCATGACGACGGCGACGCCCGCGCGGTCGCTCGTCGCGCTCCTCTGGAGCGGTGAGACGAGTTGGAGCAGGCTGCGCCGACCAAAGAGCAGCGCCGTCGGGTCGCCCTCGGCGCGCGCGACCTGGATGCGCCAGCCGGGGCGGCGCAGATCCACCGCGGGGCAGCCGAGCAGCATGCCGTGGTGGATGTCGAGCAGGGCCAGGGCATCTTTTTCATCGGTGATGACACGCTCGTATTCGGGCATAGGCCTTCCGTCTCTGGCGTCGTCTGGCGGCAAGACGCGCGCTGATGTGGAGGCATTGTAGCGCAAATGAGGGCGAAGCGCACCAGCGCTAGTACGGCTGCCACCGGGCCACCTCACCCCCTGCCCTGCCCTGGGCGAGGCCGGGGGCGAGCTTGCCGGGCAGGCGCTCACTTGCCGAAGAAGCGCTGGGTGAAGGTCGCGATGAACGAGACCTCGATGATCAGGCCGAAGAGCGCCTCGAAGGCCGCCAGCCCCGTCAGGGGATTATCCAGGATGAGGCCGCCAGGAAAGAAGCCGCGCCCGTGGAACGAGGTCATGCTGAAGACCAGCGCGCCGAAGGGCGTGAGCCGAGGGCCAAGCGCCTGACCGAGCGCGAAATACGCGCTGGCGAAGCCCAGGATCACCAGCAGGTAGGCATAGAAGCTGCGCTGTGGCAGGTAGCCATAGCCCGCGATCAGATCGAGGAAGCGCGAGAGCCACGCGCGCCCGCGCTTGCCCTGGAGCCGCAGCAGCTCGCGCTGGCAGAGCTGCCCGCGATAGGACAGGCGGTCGGCCTCGTCGTTCATGCCCTGGTCGCGCATGGTGGTGGACAGTTGGCGATTGGCGCGCGTGGCGCCGCGCCAGGCCGCGAGCAGGTTGTCGCGGCGCTGTCGCTCGGCCTGGCGGCGGTCCTCGCGGGAGGCGTCCTTGGGCAGCGGTTCCCTGTCGGATCGGGATCTCGTCAGCGGCGCGGTGACGAGTTCGCGGGCGGCGCGCTCATCGCCGAGCACCAGGTCGTCGGGCCACGCCTGTACGATGGCGAGGTTGACGCCCTGCCAGCGCACGTCGGCCATACGCGCGCCACCGTGCTTGGCATCGGTGATGGTGACCTCGCGCAGGCTCGTGCTCACATCGAAGAACACCTCCCGCAGGTCGGCGCGCTCCAGGTGCGCCGCGCGGAGGGAGGCGCCCTCCAGGTGCGCCGCGCGGAGGACGGCGCCCTCCAGGTGCGCCTGGTCGAGGGAGGCGCCCTCCAGGTGCGCCTGGTCGAGGGAGGCGCCCTCCAGGTGCGCCTGGTCG
>JADMIN010000833.1 GCA_015478575.1 Ktedonobacterales bacterium
ACCAGCGCATCACGTCGGGCGCGGTAGAGTCGGCGTACGCGCGCCAGGTGGCGCTCAAGCTCGCCAGCCTCGATGAAGCGGGCGACGGCGAGCGCATCGTGCCAGGTGGGGTGGCGATCGCTGGCGGCGCGGGCGCGGGCCACCGGTTCGATCAGCCAGCGTGGCAGCACGGCGAAGGCCAGCCGCACCGCTGGATAGAGCGCTTTGGCAAAGGTGCCCAGATAGATCACTTCATCGCGATCATCCAGGCCACGCAAGGCTTCGAGTGGCTGCCCCTCCAGACGCAAGTCGCCGTCATAGTCATCCTCGACGAGTACCACTGCTGCCTGACGTGCCCACTCTAGCAGGGCGACGCGCCGTTCGAGCGTCAGCGTGACACCGCTGGGGTACTGATGCGAGGGCGTCACGATCGCCAAGCGCGCGGCGGCCTCTTCCGTGGGCCAGTGGGGGTCCGGTAGCGCCGCGACCCGCAGACCCGCTTCATCCACCGGAATGCCCGCGAGGACGGCGCCCTCCGCAAGGAAGGCGGCATGAAAGCCGATGTAGCTAGGATCTTCTACAAGCAGGCGCTGGCCTGGCTCTACGAGCAGGCGCGCGAGCAGCGCGAGCATCTGCTGCACACTCCCAGCGATGAGCACCTGCTCCGCCGTGCAGCGCACCGCGCGCGACCGCCGCAGCCACGCGGCGATGGCCTCGCGTGTTTCAATGGGCCCAAGCAGGGCATCCCACTGCCCCGCGCGCGCCGCGCGCTCATCCGCGCGCGCGCGCTGATCGGCGAGGGGATCGAGCGGGTCGGCCCAGCCCACGATGCGGAGCCAGCGTACCCATGGGAAGGCCTCGCCGGCACCCGAGCCGGGGCGGAAGTCATAGAGTGTGCGCTCCGGCAGACCGATGCCTGTGCCGAGCAGCGGAATAGCGGCGATGCGCCTCGCCCAGGCTGTCAGAGGAAGACCCGGCGGCGGGGAACGCCCGGGAGCGGTGGCAGACTCGTCCTTCAGCCGGTACATGGGCGTGACAGACACATGCGGCGAATCGTGCTCCGCTGGAGTTCCCGCATCTGGCGCCAGGCTGCCGAAGACGCTGGCGACGAAGGTGCCCGCGCCCACGCGCCCATAGACATAGCCCTCCGCGCGCAGCCACTCATACGCCGTCGCCACCGTCAGTCGGGCGACGCGCAGCTCAGCGGCCAGTTCGCGGCTGGGGGGCAGCCGGTCACCCGCGCGCAATCGGCCATCCAGAATGGCGGCGCGCATCTGTGCGTAGATTTGCCGCGTCAACCCCTCCGATGCGCCGGTGGTGCGGTCGAGCGAGAGGAGCAGGTCAATCGTCTTGCGTTTCATCATTGGCCTCATCATCTCACACCAATGATGGCTCTTGTGCAGGGCCATTTCTC
>JADMIN010000110.1 GCA_015478575.1 Ktedonobacterales bacterium
GTGCAGCGCAGTGTGGTCTCTGGCGTGCGCACATCATAGACGCCGCGGCTGCCCGCGACGATCAGCCCCTCGGCCAGTTCATGCTGGCCGCTCGCCTCGCTATCCGTCGCCTGTACCGCTTGTGAACGAGATGTGTTGCTCAACGTGAATCGCTCCCTGAAATATGGGCTGGCAGTGAAAGCCACGCCTGAGATGGCCGTTGGCGGTGCGATCCGCTCGCGCGGAGATGTGCCAGCGGTCTCACGACACGCGCGGCCATCTGGTCAGCCGCGCGGGCAACAAAAAACCGGCGAGCCGCTGCCCGCCGGTTGTGCGTGTGGCCTCCAACGCTTGCTCTTCATCCATCCCACGGACGGAATGCCGAAGTGGCGCCCCAAGGAGCGGCCTGATCGCTCTTATGGTGGAGGATGCGGCGGCGGCGCTGGCCACGAAGCACACGTGCGGACATGCTCATCGTCGTACCCTCCTTCTCACTACGGAAGCCCTGAAGTAGTGGACTTCGCTTGTCTTCTCCCATTCGTCGTCACCCGCGTGGCGCGCGCGATTGGGACGCTTGGAGTGTACCCGAAAGGAGGGGGCGAGCGCAAGGCGCCGCGCATGTTTCCACAAGGATGGAGAGATACCGGGCTGACAGAGGCGTTATAACGGCCAGGAACGACAAAGGGGCGCCCCCAGTGAGGAACGCCCCAGACCTGCTGCTCGCACGCTTCGTTATTGCGCCTTCACGTCAATGTACATGTTCGGATGAACGGTGCAGATGACATGGAAGGTGCCCGCCTTCGGGAAGGTGATGTCCATCTTGTTGTTGCCCTGGAACGTCACGCCAGCGCCATAGAGTTGGGTTGGGCCGTCCCCCGACTTGGCGCAGGTGCCCGCACCGCCGCCGCCGTTGCCCGTGCCGATGCAGACGATATGGTAGCCGCCGCCATTCACGGTATCGTCAAAACTCACCGGTGAATTGAGCTTCACGCCGATGCTGTTCTGGGTGAAGTTGGACGCGGTCATACCAATGGTCGTGCCCTGCGGAAAGCTGGGGCCGCTCGACGTGCCGCCCGATCCGCCCGCGCTCTTGCCACAGCCGGCGAGGAGCAGCGCGCCGACCGCGACCAGTGGGAAAATAAATACCGTGAGCTTCTTCATCGCTGTATACCCTTCACTTCTGTTGAGGAACAACTTCAAACGGTCACGGTGATCTTCTTCTCCGTGAGGCCGCTATTCCCGCGCGCCGCTGAACCGCGTGTCGCTCGGATGCCCCCTGATCTTCCCGCGCACACCTCGCGCAGTGCGGATGGCGTGCCGATAACGGGGCCAGGAGAAACTATAGCAAATGGTGGCCATGCCGCGTCATCGGGGCAACGCCCCATTTCATGGCTCAGGCATTTGCCCGATAGCCCATCTCACCGCCTGAGAGCGCGATAGCCGTTCGTCCTTGCCCGTGGTGCCCCGCTCTTGCCTGCCCGCTCTTGCCTGCCCGCTTTGGGCCGCCGCGCCGCGTATGCTGGCGGTTACTCGCGCACCACAGGTGACTCGCGCACCACAGGTGACTCGCGCACCACAGGTGACTCGCGCACCAAGCGATAGCCCACCCCCGGCACGGTCAGAATGTAGCGCGGATGTGCCGGGTCTGGCTCGATCTTACGCCGCAGCCGCCGCACATACACCCACACGAACTCCACCTCGTGGTGGTAGGCCGGCCCCCAGACGCGCTCGAGCAGCACCTCGTGCGAGAGCACCATGCCCGCATGCCGTGCCAGCACGCGCAGCAGCTTAAACTCCGTCTTGCTCAATGACACTATTTGGTTGCCCCGTGTCACCATGCGCTGCGCCACGTCAATCGTCAGCTCGCCGCTCACAAAGACCGGCTCCGGCGCCACCAGCGACGCCGTCGGGCTTACTCGTAGCGCGGCACGAATACGCGCCAGCACCTCCTCGATACTAAAGGGCTTGGCCAGGTAATCACGCGCGCCCAGATTGAGCGCCCGCGCGCACTCCAAGGGGTCATGTCGCCGCGCCAACACGATCAACGGGGCTGGCGCGTGCGCCCGCAGCCCTTGCAGTCCCTCAACGCCGCCCACTCCGGGCAGCCCAGCATCTACCAGCAGCAGATCAGGCTCCTCCAGATCAAGCAGCCGATAGACCTCCGCGCGCTCGCTCGCGATCAGCACCCGATAGTGCTCGGCCTCGAGATTGGCCCGCAGGTAGCGTGCCATGTGGACATCAGCCTCGGCCACCAGCACGATCTGGCGCGCGCGCGCCAGTGGCAGGCGCGCCGGTGCCGGGGCCGCCATCATCTCCACAGCGGCGGCCATCTGGGCGTCTTCACCCGCCAAACGTTTGCCAGGGGGCACCAGCGGCCATGCCGCGAAGGTCGTCATGCCAGGCGTGCCCTCGTGCGGCTCTGCCCAGATATGCCCACCATGCGCCTCCACGATGGCGCGAGCGAGCGCGAGGCCCAGGCCACCGTTGAGCACGACATCCTCGCGGCCCTCGATCCGCGCGAACGGCTCGAAGAGCTGATCGAGCTGCCCCGCCGCCACCGACCGCATCTGCTGGCGCACGCTCACGACGACCTGCTCATGGCGTGGGCGCACACTCACGCGAATGCTGCCACCCTGTGGCGTGAGCTTCACCGCCTGCTCCAGCAAGAGCGTGAGCGCCTGCTCCACCCGTTGCTCATCGGCGATAATGGCGGGGACCTCGCCTGGCAGCGCCAACTCGAACGTATGCTGGGGCGCGCGCGGCTTCCACGTGGGAATGATGCCCATGAGCACGTCGCCCAACTCGACGGGCGCGGCCCGCAGTTCGCCCGTGCCCCCCTGGAGGTGGCAGAGCGCGGTGAGCGCCGTCAGCGCCGCGCGAATCTCATCGGCCTCATGACCGATCTGTTGGATGGTATGGCGCTGAAGTGCGGGGTCGCTCGAGCGCGGAGACAGTTCCAGCGACGGCAGCGCGCCCTGAATCGCGGCCAGCGGGCGTTCCAGCGCGCGCGCGACCGTAGCGACCAACTCAGTGAGCGTCGCCGTGGCCGCGCGCGCGCGCGCCTCGGCATACGCGTCGGGATGCGCGCTGTCACGCTCCCGTGCGTCTGGCGCGGTGGCGCTCGCCTCGCCGTCCGCCTGGCTGACCGCCACGGCCTGATGGGGACGCGCGGCGTGCCCCGGAGTGGCGTGCCCCGGCGTCTCGGGCCGCTCATGCGCAATCTCGTGTGACACGACGGTGAAGACCTAACCTATCCCTTACAATACTCCTGTTGAGCATATCTCTCCGGTACTATACCGTGGCCATGCCACCCCGGCAACTGGCCCACCATCTCGCTGGACCCCGCCGAGCGTGTTCAGGGAATTGTTAGGGAGTGGCCTTCCTCCGCAAGGTGGATGTCAGGTTCATACGTTATACTCCCAGAGACCATGCGTTCAATGCGCATCAAGTGTTTTGAGCGCACCATCGGACCCGGAAGGGAAACACACACTATGCAGAAGGTGAGCGTGGTTCGCGCGCCGACGTGGCGCGCCACCATCTCCGCGTATGTCAATCTCATGAAGCCGCACGTCACCGTGTTGCTGCTCGGTACCACGCTGGCGGCGATGACGGTGGCGGCGGGCGGCATGCCCCCCTTTGGTCTGGTCGTCGCGACGATGCTCGGTGGGCTGATGGCGGCGGGCAGCGCCAATTGCATCAACTGCTACTGGGATCGCGACATTGACCTCATCATGAGCCGCACGCGCAATCGGACACTGCCCGCGCACCGCATACCGGAGACGCACGCGCTGATCTTCGGCCTCGGCCTGGGCATCTCCTCCTTCGCGCTCTTCGCGCTCTTCGTCAATCCGCTCAGCGCCGCCCTCGCGGTCTCCGCCATCCTCTTCTATATCCTGGTCTATACCATGTGGCTCAAACGCACAACGCCCCAGAACATCGTGATCGGCGGCGCGGCGGGTGCCGTGCCCGTCCTGATCGGGTGGGCGGCGGTGACCAACTCCATCAGCCTCTCGGCGATCTGGATGTTCCTCATCATCTTCCTCTGGACACCGCCCCATTTCTGGGCGCTCTCCCTCCTGCTAAAGAAGGACTACGAGCGCGCGGGCGTGCCGATGCTGCCCGTCGTGGTGGGCGAGGCGGAGACGTACCGGCAGATCCTGCTCTACAGCCTGCTACTACTGGCCGCGACGCTGGTGCTCTTCGCGACGCAGGCGATGGGCTACCTGTATCTCGCGGTTGCCGTGATGTTGGGGGCCGGCATGCTGCTGCTCAGCATACGCCTCCTGCGTGAGCGCACACTGAGCAGCGCGCGCACGCTCTTCTGGTTCTCGAACTACTACCTCGCGCTGCTCTTCGCCGCGATGGTCATTGATCGCGTGGTTCGCTCGTGAGGCGGGCACCAAGGCGCCTAGAAGTCGAGGCGCGCATATGAAGCTGCGCACGGTCTCACGCGGTATCGTGGCCGCGCTAGTGGTCGTGGTGGGGGTCATCGTCCTCATCCATAATCGCCAAGCGCAGAGCTTCGCCGCTCCACAACTGGTGGGCAACGATCTGGGCGCCACCGTCGCGCCTGGCTTCCAGCTCACCGACCAGACGGGAGCGCCTGTCTCACTGCAACAGTTGCGCGGGCATCCCGCGGTGGTGGCATTCCTCTACACCCACTGCCCCGACCAATGCCCGCTCATGGCGGAAAAGCTGCGCCTGACCACGCGGCAGTTAGGCGCGCGTGCCACCGATGTGCGCTGGATCGCCGTCAGTGTGGATCCCGTGGGGGATACACCCGCCTCGGCGGCGGCCTTCATCCAGACGCACCAGTTGAGCGGGCTGCGCTATCTGCTCGGCGCGCGGCAACAACTCGCGCCAGTCTGGGCGGCGTACCATATCGAGGTTGACGCGCCTACCGCGAGTGGGCGCGTCGGACACACAGGAGGTCTCTACGTGATTGATGCGCGCGGGCGCGAGCGCGTCTATCTCGATCCATCGTTCGATCCCAAGGCACTCGCTAGTGACCTGCGGGCGCTGCTCGCTGGCGCGTAGACGCGGCGCGTAGCGGGCAGGCCTACACCGAACTGACCAGGGCCATTCTTTCAGGCAATTGTCAGGGCGATTGGTCCCGCTGATAGGGCATCGTGAGGCGCGGCGGCTATGCTCTGCTAGGTGGGACGCATGTCTCGCCTGCTAGCATGTCTCGCCTTCTAGCATGTCTCGCCTGCTGGCCTACCTTGTCCGCTGGCGGTGACCTCTCTCTGGCTACGGCTCGCCACGCGGCGCGAGTCGCCGCTCGCGCGACGTTTCGTACATTGTCGTTCCGCTGAAGTGGTTGAGGATCTGAAGTATGCCTTTTCTTTCGCATGGCCGGTCCCCGGACCGGCCGGGGTTCCAACCGAGAACGGCCCGGCGGGTAGGTGCCGCGCTACTGCTCATGTCGGCGACCGCCATCGCGGGCTGCGGCACGTCAAAGACGCCAGACATCCTCAATGCGAAGGGGCCAATCGCCGCCAAAGAAGCATGGCTGTTCTGGCTGATCCTAATCATCGCGACCATCGTCTTTGTCCTCGTCACGGGCGCGCTCCTCTATTCCATCATCCGTTTCCGTGCGCGTCCCGATTCGCCCGCGCCACGCCAGTTGGCGGGCAACACCAAGCTGGAGATCGCCTGGACGATCGTGCCCTCCGTCGTGCTCTTCATCGTGCTGGTCGCCACCATCGCCACCATGTTGGGCCTGGCCCAGCCCACCAACAAACAGGCGCTACGTGTCACGGCCATCGGCCACCAGTGGTGGTGGGAGTTCCAGTACCCCGATCTCAGCATCGTCACGGCGGATGAGTTACACATTCCCGCTGGCCAAGTCGTACAGATTGATCTGCGGTCCGATAACGTGATCCACAGCTTCTGGGTGCCCCAACTCGGCGGCAAGACCGATGTCATCCCCGGCCACAACAACTCGATGTGGCTCCAGGCCGACGCGCCCGGTGGCCCCTACCGCGGTGAGTGCGCGGAGTTCTGTGGCACCCAGCACGCCAACATGGATTTCACCGTCATCGTTGATTCGGCGAGCACCTTCCAGACCTGGGTCGCCAACCAACAGCTCCCCGCCGCCCCGCCAACGCAGCAGCAGCTCACCCAGGGCGCGCGTCTCTTCGCGCAGGGGCAGTGTGTGGGGTGCCACCAGATCAACGGCGTGAATAAGCTCGCTACCGTCATCGGTCCCAACCTGACGCACTTCGGCAGCCGCATCCTCATCGCGGGAGGGGTGCTCGAGAATACTCGCGATAATCTGCGCAACTGGATCGCCAACGCCCAGACCGTCAAGAACGGCTCGGATATGCCGAGCTTCGGCTCAACCTATAGCTCCTCAGATCTCGATGCCCTCGTGGCCTATCTGGAGAGCCTGAAGTAACACATGCGGCGGGCGCCGAAGGGGGCCGCGAAGACGGCGCGTCAGCGCCCGGCCCGCTCCGGCACAATGTCATCCACCTACCTGGACAGAGAGGCTCTCATGGCAATCGGCAGTGTTGCGACACGAGGACGGGCCGTCCGGCGGTCTTGGAAGACCACGCCGCTCGGCTCGTGGCTCACAACCGTTGACCATAAGCGCATCGGCATCATGTATATCTATGCCGCCTTCATCTTCTTCGTCATCGGCGGCATCGAGGCCCTGCTGATACGCGTCCAGCTCGCCACCCCCAACTCGACGTTCCTGAGTCCAGAGGCCTACAATCAGGTCTTCACGATGCATGCGACGACCATGATCTTCCTCTTCGTGATGCCGATCTGGACGGGCTTCGGCAACTATCTCGTGCCGCTCATGATCGGCGCGCGCGACATGGCCTTTCCGCGCCTCAATCAGCTCGGCCTCTGGCTCTTCCTGGCTGGCGGCCTCGTGCTGAGTTCCAGTTTCCTCTTTGGCGCCGCGCCCAACGCGGGCTGGTTCAGCTACGCCCCGCTCACCGAGGGGGCCGCCGGCTGCCTGGCCGTCACCGACGCCACCACCCAGCAGGCCGCATTCAACGCGGCGACGCACGCGGCCCAGAATCTCGCGCCTTGCTTCTCGCCTGGCCCCAATATGGACTTCTGGATCGTCGGCCTGAACCTGTTGGGCATCGCCTCGATCACCAGCGGCATCAACTTCATCGTGACCATCCTGCGCATGCGCGCCCCGGGCCTCTCGATCAACCGCATGCCGCTCTTCACCTGGATGACGATGGTGACCTCGTTCCTGCTGGTCTTTGCCATGCCCAGCCTGACCGTCGCCAGCTTCTTCCTGCTGCTCGACCGCCACCTCGGCACCCACTTCTTCCAAGCGGGCGCGGGCGGCGACCCCTTGCTCTGGCAGCACCTCTTCTGGTCGTTCGGCCACCCAGAGGTCTATATCCTGATTCTGCCCGCGTTCGGCATGATCTCCGAGATTCTGCCGGTCTTCTCAGGCAAGCCCATCTTTGGCTACACCTTTGTGGCCTGGTCG
>JADMIN010000111.1 GCA_015478575.1 Ktedonobacterales bacterium
CCCCCGGCTGGCGAGCTAAGAACCGGTCCGTTCAACCATGACGCCCTTCGTAAAAGGGCGTCATGGTATTCTCCTCAATTCAGCAGACAGTGCTCCTGGTGTGGTATCGTGGCGAGCATAAAGTCGAGCATAGAAGAACGAACCCCAGCTCGATTGGCGCGAAGGGCGGCGGCCACTGCCTAGACTATGTGACTACCCCCGGAGATCATTGCGGCCGCGATGGCTAAAGAGAGAGACCGGCCTGTGACGTACTGCCCCGTCGAGACTGGCGGAGCCATGAAGGCAGCGGCGCTCATCGCCAAGCTGCTCTGACCCACAGTGTCAACAAGGAGACTTTCAATGACCATCCAACAGGGCACGAGTAACATCGTTGCGGCAATCGGTGCATTGAAGAGCGTCGTGCGTGGCGAGGTGCTGCAACCGGGCGACCCAACCTATGATGAGGCGCGCAAGGTCTATAACGCCATGATTGACCGGCGCCCCGCCATGATCGTCCGTTGCGCCGATGTGGCCGACGTCATGAGCACGGTCAATTTCGCGCGCGAGCAGCGGCTCCCCGTCTCCATCCGTGGGGGTGGGCACAATGTCGCGGGCTTTGCCGTCAATGACGATGGCGTAGTCATTGACCTCTCACCAATGAAGGGTATTCACGTTGACCCCGCGCGGCGGGTCGTGCGGGTTGAGGGTGGCGTGACCTGGGGTGACCTAGATCATGCGGCCCATCCCTTTGGGCTTGCGGTGCCGGGCGGCATCATCTCCACCACAGGCGTTGCCGGCCTGACACTTGGCGGGGGCATTGGCAACCTGACGCGCACCTACGGCCTCTCGTGCGACAACCTGCTTTCAGCCGATGTCGTTACGGCGGATGGCGCGCTGATTACGGCCAGCGCGACGGAGAACCCTGATCTCTTCTGGGCGTTACGTGGGGGGGCTGGGAACTTTGGCGTGGTGACTTCCTTCGAGTTCCGCCTCCAACCTGCCGCGACCGTGCTGGCGGGTCTGGTCATCTACCCACTCGAGAGAGCTCGCGATGCCATGCGCAACTACCGCGAGTTTATGCGCACGGCTCCCAATGAGATCAATGCCTATTTTGGCTTTCATCTCATTCCACCCGCACCCTTCATCAAGGAGGAGCTCCATCTCAAAAACATGTGCCTGGTCTCGGTCTGCTATGTCGGCGACATGGCGGCCGGTGAAAGGGCGCTGGCGCCGCTGCGGACGTTTGGGCCACCTGCCCAGGATCTCGTGGCACCCACGCCGCTGCCAGCCGTAAACAGCGGCTTGGATGCTCTAGTGCCAAAGGGCAACTACGACTACTGGAAGTCTGACTTCGTGGACGCGCTGACCGATGAGGCCATTGACGTGCATGTGGCGCATGGGGCCAAGGTGCCCACTATCTCATCCGGGATGCACCTCTATCCGGTGGATGGCTTCGCCAGCACAATCGGTGCGGACGCAACGGCGTGGGGCTATCGCAACGCGCATTTTACGCACAATATTTACGCCATGGATCCCGACGCGGCCAATACGGAGAAGAACAAGGCCTGGGTCCGCGCCTACTATGACGCGTTGCATCCCTACTCCTTGCCTGGTGGCTACGTCAATTTCATGATGGGCGACGAAGGTGAGGAGCGCGTACGAGCCACGTACGGCAGCAGTTATGACCGGCTGGCGCAGATCAAGCAGCAGGTTGATCCCGGCAACCTCTTCCGCCTGAACCACAATATCAAGCCCACCGCCTGATTCCGAGCGGACTGGGCGTCAGGTTGGGGATGCCAGAGAAGTGAGCCGGCGGCCCTACAGTCGTGGGCCGCCGCGTTTGCTGTCACCGATGAACTCCAGATTCAGCCGAGGCCGGTTCTTAGACCACTTGCCGTGGGTGCGTCAAATCCACAGGCGCCATAGGCCCAACACTGCTCCATGCGCCCATTCGGTCTCTCACGCCCCGCACAGCGGCATCAGTCAGCGCGATAGTGCGCCGCGAGTGGCTGGTCTTGGCGAGGATGTAGGGGCCGTCGGTCTCCCGCACGTTCATCCGCACTAAGAGGTACGCCGCACTCCGGTGGGAGATCTTTCAGCCTACGTTTCTCCGGGTGCCGCGATCGAAGGACTTGCGGTTGCGCGATCAACCGACTCCGCCGGAATGCCTAACGCGTGCTTGAAAGACGTCAACGTAGCCTATTATGCCAGAGCTGGAGGATGTATGGCAAGCATGTCGAAACAGAGGGGTCCATCAAAAACCGGGCGTCAGGCAGCGTACGGTGAAGGCATTGGAGCATGCGTCGGCGTGGACATGGTAAAATACCGCTAGAAGCCAAGAATACGGAGGAGGTCAGGCACCCATGATGACTGAACACTTGCGTAAGGTCGTAGGACAACTCGCCACGCTGCCGGAGAGCGAGCAGGACGCCTACGCGGAACAGATCGAGGCAGACCTTCAGAAGCGCGCACGCATCGCTGCCCAACTCGCCGATCCGCGGGAGACCGACCTTGGCCATCTGCTTGATCAAGCCGACCGCGAGATCGCTGCTGGTCAGGTGTATGACCTTGATGAACTCCTGCGCGAGCCATGATGTCCCATATTACGGCGACCTTTCGCCGACGATTCGCCAATCTTCCTCCAGAGATTCAGGCGCAGGCACGCGCTGACTATCGTCTCTTCCAAAGCGATCCGAACTACCCAGGGCTACACTTCCACCCTGTCACTCAAGGCAAAGAGACCTTGTACTCCGTCTACATTGGCATCCACTACCGCGCTCTAGCACGGGAAAGAAACGGCGATCTCTACTGGTTCTGGATTGGCTACCACACGGTCTACGATGCAATCCTAGCGGGCCGCTAAGCCCAAGAGGTAACAGTGAGCGATGCGCTATATGATCGTGATCGAGCGTGGAGAGACCAGCTACGGCGCCTTTGTGCCCGACTTGCCCAGCTACGTTGCGGCGGCGAGACGCGGGAGGAAGTGCTGGAGAAGACCCAGAGCGCCATCGAGATGCACCTAGAGGGCATGACCTAGAGGGCATGCGCGAAGACGGCGAGGACATCCCGGAGCTAACGGTTGAGCCAGCGTTCGTAGAGGTCTCCGCCTCGATCCGGAACTTTCCTGTCGATTTGACACCAGAATCCTCCCGGCGCGCAGGACACGGTCGACGACCGCGAAGACCCGCGGGATTGCCTTGTCCGGCGGTCGCTCGTTGTCCAACCAGTGATGGAGGAACCCCCAGAGGAGACGCCGGCATCTTGCGCCGCCGCCTCCTCCCCTAGAGGGCCAGCGACGACGATCCCTCACCGAAGTTGAACCGCACAAACTGTGGATAGTCCTGCTCATCGTGCGGCCCTCCCCGTAGAACCGCTTGGAGCGAGCCAGTTCCTCGACGCCGACCAGTGCATCCCGCAATGGCCCAGCGACGGCAGCGCACCGGGAGCGCTGCCTTACACCGCCGTTCAAGCCGCGACCGTCGGCGCTCATCGGGCGGCCATCCCGCTGAATGGCCGCCCTTAAGAGCGTGTCAGTTGGGTGAGCTGAATGAGGTTGCCGCAAGTGTCGTTCAGCGCCGCAATGGTCGAGCCAGTCACGTCGGTCGGCGGCATCGTGAACTCCGCGCCGCGGGCCTTGATCCGCTCGTAGTCGCCCTTGACGTCGTCGGTGTAGAACATGGCCGCGGGCTGGCCCTGTTGAAACATCGCCTGCTGATACGCTTTGGCCGCGGGGTTGTCGTTCAGCGCCAGTTGCAGCTCAGCGCCGCCCGGCTCCTCGGCCGAGGCCACGGTCAGCCAGCGATATGGGCCTTGACTGATATCGGCCTTCTTGGCAAAGCCCAGTACCTCCGTATAGAAGCGCAGAGCCTTCTCCTGGTCGTCCACATACACGCTGGTCAGTTTGATTTTCATGTCGTTCCCCTTCCTCTCGACGTGCTCTCCCGGTCACACCGACCGGGTCTCGCTCGTCAGAGCTATGACGAATCGCGACGAAAGAGTGTGACCGATGAACCAATACGACCTGCTGGCCCAACAATTCGAAGAGCACCGGGCGCACCTCCGCGCGGTCGCCTACCGCATGCTCGGCTCGCTGAGCGAGGCGGACGACGCCGTCCAAGAAGCCTGGCTGCGCCTCAGCCGTGCCGACACGAGCGGCGTCGCCAACCTCGGCGGCTGGCTGACGACAGTTGTCGCGCGGGTCTGCCTCGACCTGCTGCGCTCGCGCATGTCGCGGCGCGAGGAGCCGTTGGCCGCGCACGCACCTGACCCGATCACGAGCCATGAGGACAGCCTCGACCCCGAACAGGAAGCGCTCATGGCCGACGCCGTCGGTCTCGCGCTGCTCGTCGTCCTCGACACGCTGAACCCCGCCGAGCGCCTCGCCTTCGTGCTGCATGACCTGTTCGACGTGCCCTTCGACGAGATCGCTCCCATCGTCGGGCGCTCCCCAGCCGCGGCGCGGCAGCTCGCAAGCCGGGCACGCCGCCGGGTGCGCGCACAGAGCGCGGCGATGGACTCCGACGCCGATCTCACCAGCCAGCGCGACGTGGTCGCCGCCTTCCTCGCCGCGTCGCGCACCGGTGACTTCGAGGCACTGCTCGCGATACTCGACCCAGAGGTCGTGCTCCGCGCAGACGACGCCGGCGTGGCTCTGGGCGCGTGGAGCGGGGTCCGTGGCGCGCGGGACCTCGCCAGGCGGTTCGCGGGAGTGCGGGGCGCACGTCCCGCGCTCATGAACGGAGCCGTGGGAGCCGTATGGGCGCCAGGCGGGCAGCCGCGTGTCGCTTTCGTGTTCACCGTAACACACGACAAGATCATGGCGATAGATCTGGTCGCCGACCCCGAGCACCTGCGCCAACTCGATCCGGTGATCCTCGACGACTGATGCGCCAAGGCTGACGCAGCTCTCTCCGACGAGCTGGCGCGGCCGACACTCCTCCCCAGCGGTGGCGGACAGGTGCTCGCGGGCGTAGAGACTGCCGCGTGGCCACTCCAGCACGCGACACACGCTCGCCAGCGCGTACTGGGCGGACAACCGCTCGCTCCACCTGGCGCCGCCGCTCCCGGCGCTGAAGTGACGGCGTTGAAGTGACGGCGCTGAAGTGACGGCGTTGAAGTGACGGCGCTGAAGTGACAGCGTTGACGCATGGGCATACCCTCCTCTTGGACACATCAGACGTGAGTAACCTCTCTCTCCAAGATTCGGGGCGCACTCCACTTGACACTCGCACCCCATCTCGTTATACTTGCCAGCATGAAGAGGTCCCCGTTCGCACCAATCCGCGGAAGCTCGTATTATCCGCCCGCCCTTCGATGGGGTGGGCCGGTTGATGTGCGCGTGACCTAGACATCGCGACCCAACAACCCTATCGAAGAGCGGCAGAGGCTAAAGCCTCTGCTTTTTTGTTGCTCGCGCACCCTTTCGCCGCCCGTCCTTTCGCGATGTGGCCCCCTCCGCCGACACCCCGCCGGAAGAAGGACCCAGAAGGGACGAGCAGCCCCTTGCGCGCGCGTACCAGTCGCGGCGACACGCCGTCAGCGTATCTCCGCCCCGAAGAGAGAGGTAGCACATGGTATATTGCCGAGGCATCCGCGGCGCGACGAGCGTCACGGAAAACACCCGCGAGGCCATCCTCGCGGCGACACGCGAGCTGCTGATGATGCTCGTCGAGCGCAACGCGGTCGCGATGGAGGACATCACCAGCGCGTTCTTTACCGTCACCGAGGATCTAGATGCCGTGCATCCCGCGCTAGGGGCACGCGAGCTGGGCTGGCATGACGTGGCCCTGCTCTGCGCCCGCGAGATTCCCGTGCCAGGCAGCCCGCCACGCATCATCCGCGTGCTGCTCCACGTCAACACCGCGCGCGGCCAGGCAGCGATACGCCACGTCTATCTGCGCGAGGCGGTGGCATTACGTCCTACTCGCGCGGATGTGGCCGTGCCAACCGCCCCGGTGGAAGGAGCCGCGAGATGATCGTCGTCATGCGCACAGGAGCCAGCGAACGAGAACTGGCGGGCGTGCTGGCCGCTCTGGCCGAACGCGGGCTGACACCGCACGTCTCGCGCGGCGTCGAGCGCACGGTGATCGGCGTGCTGGGGCCAGCCGGTCCCTCAGGCGTGCCAGGCGCGCTGCCCGCCATTACGCCTGATCTTGGCGACCATCTAGAGGGATTGGATGGCGTCGAATCCGTGCTGCCCGTCTCGAAGCCCTACAAGCTCGCCAGCCGCGAATTCCACCCCGAACCGACAGTCGTGCCCGTGCCCTCGCCCACTGGTGCGATCGCCGTCGGTGGCCAAGACGTCGTGATGATGGCCGGCCCCTGCACCGTCGAGAGCGAAGAACAACTGCTGGCCGCGGCGCGCGCGGCCCATGCCAGTGGCGCGCGCATCCTGCGCGGCGGCGCCTATAAGCCCTCGACCTCGCCCTACGGCTTTCGGGGCATGGGCGCCACCGGCCTAAAGCTGCTCGCGCGCGCGCGCGCCGCGACCGGCCTCGCCGTCGTCACCGAAGTCATGACCCCCGCCGACGTCGCGCTCGTCGGCGAATATGCCGACATCTTCCAAATCGGCGCGCGCAACATGCAGAATTACTATCTCCTCGATGAGGTCGGGCGCGCTGGCAAGCCCGTGCTGCTCAAACGCGGCCTCGCCGCCACCATCGAGGAATGGCTGCTCGCCGCCGAATACATCCTCGCGCAGGGCAATCCGCACGTGATGCTCTGCGAGCGCGGCATCCGCACCTTCGAACGCGCCACGCGCAACACCGTGGATATCAACGCCGTGCCGCTAGTGAAGCAACTCTCGCACCTGCCCGTGATCGTTGATCCGAGCCAGGGCACCGGCAAGCGCTCGCTGGTGGGCGCGGTGGCATTGGCCGCCGTCGCCGCCGGCGCGGATGGCCTGATTGTCGAGATTCATCCGCACCCCGACGCCGCGCTCAAAGATGGCGCGCAATCGTTGGCCCTCGAGCAATATGCTGAACTGGTGCCACGGCTGCGCGCGGTGGCCACCGCGGTGGGGCGCGGCTTTGAAACCTCCAAAGTGACCCGGAGTAGCACGGAGAAGACCACCGCCCCCTAGCACAGCGACCCAACCCCGGCCCGACCTGACCGATTGGCACCCCCATACGCACGCACGCGCATGGGGGAACTCCCTCGAAGCGCGCTTGACATGTCCTATACGCTAGAGGCAGAGGGGCGCCTGAGCGCTTCTCCACGTGTGTGGTTGTGTTGTAGTGGGCGACGGGAAAGGTCGCGAAGGAGTGCAAAAGCCAATGCCAAGGTGGAGATGGTTCAGAAAGAAGGCGCGGGCCAGCGCTGAAGCCGCGAGCCTGGATGGCTCTACGACAACACTGGTCAGTGGGCGCGAGCGCGTGGTAGGCCTGCCCTATGCGCTGCCCGCTGACCTAGAGGAGATCAACCGGCTCGATTTCCAGCACTACATGCTCCGCTATGCCTTTGAG
>JADMIN010000834.1 GCA_015478575.1 Ktedonobacterales bacterium
CCTATTATGAGGGTGTGAGGGGTGGCATGGCCAGCCCCTCACCAGCTATGAAGGAAGACCGCGCGGACAGTGCCCAGAGGAAAGCGCCCGGATTACGGCGCCCGAATGCGCAACGTCGCGTAGAAGACGCGGTGGGGCGCGAAGGTCTCGGCTATCGAGAGCTGATAGGTGCCCGGAGCGCAGAAATAGCCCGTCACGGGCAGGCTGAATCGGCCGTTGAAGTCCGTACTGACGAGCGTGCCTGTGCTACCGCCATTGATGCTGTCGCCGCTGAGACACGCGAGCGTGTCTTTGACGCGATAGTCGCCTAGCGCGGGCAGGTGCTGGCCCAAGAGCACGAAGTTGACATTGCCCGTGATGCTACTCTCCTGCACGGGATTGGGCGTGGCGTAGACATAGTAGGGGACCGTGGCGTGGTAGGGGTGGTAACTTTTTTGCTTTGGGATGGGGTTGGCTGAGGCCACGCCGACCGTGGCATAGGGGAGAATGAAGGCGGCGCTGAGTAGCGCTATCATGGCCTTCATTGCCTGGCTGCGTAACAGTGACCACATATGCGAGAACCTCCTGAAACAATGGTGGCTTCGCGCCACCATCATGTGGGTACGATCTCACCTGAGACTACACGTGCGCATGTGCCTACCTGGGCCTCCCCGCGCGCTCCACAAGGCTGAACACAGCGGCGTCGCCTGCCATGCCATGCCGCTCAAATTCGCCACATCACCCCTTTCCATGCCTCCATGGCGGCTCATCGAAAAGCACGATACCTCACAGATAAGCACGTGAGCAGATGATAGGGTGTTTCGCGCCTTCTGTGTAGGTAATTCTGCTGATGGGCGGAGATCACGTTCCTGTACGAGTGTGGGCGATCCCTTCCGCGTCATCGCTCGCGCCAAAGGCATCGCGATCGCGCCCATTCCGGCGATGCGTGGCATGGCCACCTCGCCAGCGTTGCCCAACACGTGGTGTCTCATCAGACATGGCGCCTAAACACATGCGTTGTAATCTGTGCCAGCGCAAGCCAGCGCGCGCGCCAGCCCAAGCGCGAACCGGGGCGCCTCTGTCGCAGCCTATCCTGACAGAGCAAGCTTATGCGCACCACATCCGACCGGGAGTAGCACAAAGCGGGCCGTGATGTCGTTGAGTGGTGGCCCGCCTGGCACAGCACCGCTTGCGGGCGTGGCATACACCATTCTCCAGCGCTCTCCAACGGAGGATCAGGCATCAGGTGGTCGGGCGGTCGCGGGGCCGCCCTCAGGCCCTTCGTCCATATCGCTCGCTGGCAGGCGCTCTGGCCCCGCCGCGCTCCCTGGCAGGCTCGCGAGCGCGGGTGCGGGCGCCGCCTCGCGCAGCAGGCGCAGTGCCTCCGCGAGATCGAGCGCGCCCTCATACAG
>JADMIN010000835.1 GCA_015478575.1 Ktedonobacterales bacterium
ATCGATGGTGGCATCATGCGCGCGCAACGCCGCAACCAGCTTGGGCAGCGCTCGAAAGCCCGCAATTTTGCGGAAGTGGCGCTCGGCTTCCAGCACGCCAGCGGCGGTCCATCTCAGAATCATCGTGCCACCCTGCCAGCGTTTTACTCGGCGCGCGGTGTCGCGCACCCGGCTGAACAGATTCTCGATCAGGTTGGTCGACGACAGCACCCGTTCCAGGCTTTCGGGCAGATCCAGGCGCATCACGGTAAGGGTTTCCTCCAGCCCCTCGCGCAGGGAGCCCGCCGCGCCGGGGTGCGTGGACTCCAGGCGACGTGCAAGATTTTCGAGCAGACGCCGGGCGCGCTTGGGATCGCGCGTCGCGTAGGCCTGGTTCATCGCAGTGTGCACGAAGGCGCGCATCCGCTCCGGTAGCGCGTCAGCGACGTTGCGCTTCTTGTGCGCGTGACAGCGGTGAATCAGAACCCGCGCACCGAAGGTCTCGCTGACCGCTTTGTGCAACGCCTTCGCGCCATCGATCACCACCAAGATCGCACGATTGGGATCAAGCCCGCGCTCGATTAGGTCAGCCAGCAGCGCCTTGCAGGCCGCGGCGTTCTCGGTGGCTCCTTCCCGCAACCCCAGTACGTGCTTTGTGCCGTTGCTCTCGATGCCGACCGCCGCCAGCACCACATGCTCGGCGAAGTGCACCCCATCGATCATCAAGGCGACCAGCGCAAGCCCGCTTAAATCGCGCCGCATCAGTTCAGAGAGCCGGCGCTGGGTCCCCACTACGAAGCGTTCGCTCACCGCGCTCTTGCCCACGCCGCGGACTTCGAACTCGTTCGGCAGTGCTTCCAACGAGCGCGCATACCGGCGCGTCGAGACACCCAGCACCATCTGCTCGAAGGCTCGTTCATCGAGCGGGTCGCGCGCACTCCACGCCTGCCAGCTCGGCAGGCTCAGTTCATGCCCGTCGACACTGCGCGCCCGTGGCCGCTCAACTTTCACGCGCCGGCCGCCCATCACCAGCGAGCTCGGCACGTGCCCGGAGCGCTGTGCCTGGCGCTCCGCCAGATGGGCGTAACGCGGCCCGCACAACGCGGCGCGCTCCGCTTCCATTTCTTCCTCGACGAACGCCAGTCCTGAGATCGCCACGGTCTCCCACAATGCTGCGCGTGCCAGCCCGCGCAACGGCAGCATCAGTTGCTTCTGCGCGCTTTGCTCTCGACCTCGGCTCTTGCCATTCTTGTTCACGGCGGCTTCCTCCTCTTGCTCCAACCCGATCTTTCGATCGGGTGAGGATTGCCACCACTTCAATTTCAACAGCTATCCGGACATCTCCAGCGCGAGAAACGGTACCGCTATACCGTCCCGTCTCGTTCGAAACAGCTGTTCCCGGAGTTCGGT
>JADMIN010000836.1 GCA_015478575.1 Ktedonobacterales bacterium
CCTCAGGGCTGCGGCCACGAAGTCCGCCTGCGCGGACTGGGACGGGGCGCGATGGTCGCGCGGGGGAAACAAGATCGTCCAGCGAGCAGGGCGTGGCGGGCCACGCCCCTACAGATATCCAATGGCTATTCGCCACCTTCAACCGGCAGATCGGCGCGGCTGCCCCACTCGTGCCAGGAGCCATCGTAGTTCGCCAGGTTTTGGCGGCCCAAGAGCGCCAGGGCGAAAAGAACGCTGGTGGCGGCGACGCCGCCATTGCAGTAGGCGATGACCTGGCCTTCCGCCGGAACGCCCGCCGCATCGAAGGCGGCGGCAAGCTGATCGGGTGGCTTGAACGTGCCGGTCGCGTCATCCATCAGCGCTTCGCGCGGGACGTTGAGCGCGGTGGGGATATGCCCCGCGCGCCCATCGCCGCGCCGCTTTTGCCCGGCATACTGCGCGTGATCGCGGGCGTCGAGCAGGGTCACGGCTGGCGCCGGTTGTCCGTTCGCCTGGGCGTTGATGCGCGCCAGCACATCTTCCGCTGTGACGCGCCAGGCTGGTTGCGGACGTGGCGTGAAGGTCGCGGGGAGATAGTGTGGCGTCTCGGAGGAGACGGGGAGGCCTTCGCGCGCCCATTTCGCCCAGCCGCCATCCAGCACCGCGACGTTGGTGTGGCCGTAGTAGTTCAGCGCCCACCACAAGCGCGTGGCGAACTGCGCGGCGGGGTGCGCGTCATAGGCGACAACGAGCGTGTCATCGCCGATGCCTGCTTGCGCCATCGCGGCGGCAAAAACGTCGGGCGACGCGATCTGCACTGGCACCGGATCGTTGGGGTCAATGATATCCTTGGTCCAATCGAGATACACCGCGCCGGGGATGTGGCCCTGAGCGTATTCCTCAGGCATACCCAGGTACGTCGCCTCCTCATGCCCTGGCCCCAATGGGGCGGACTTCACCAGGCCGCGCATATCCACGATCCGGATCTGCGGATCGGTGAGGTGATCGGCCAGCCAGGCGGAATCAACGAGTATTTCTGAGCGATCAGGCATTATTGGTGTTCCCTTCTGTAAATCCTATCCACAACTCCACTATCCTGCATCATAAACTATCCCTAGGACGCGCCGAAAGGGAGAGCAAACGATGGATGTCACCATTCATGCGGCCATTGGCGAGGAGAAATTTGCGCTGGTCGAACTCCTCAGCGAGGCCGAGGAAGGCGCGGAGCGCGTGCGCGCGGCGGTGGCGGACGCTGGCAATACGGGCTATGGCATGTGGTCGGCAGAGGGACAGCTTGTGGGCGCGGCGCTCGTCCAGTGGGCAGCAGCAAGCGAGATTATTTATATCGCGATTGATGCGGCGTTACGGGGGCAGGGATCCGGCCAGCGTTTGATTGCCTGGCTGATCGA
>JADMIN010000837.1 GCA_015478575.1 Ktedonobacterales bacterium
GGTCAACCGCGTGGTGGATCGCGCGCTGCAAATCTGTGGCTCGCATGGGGTCGCCACTGATCTGCCACTGGCGATGTTCTATCGCAACATCCGCCCCTTCCGCATCTATGATGGCCCCTCCGAGGTGCATCGCGTGGTGATCGCGCGCACCGTGCTGCGGGCGGCGCAGGGAGGTGAGGCATGAGCGAGACCAGCGGTCCGTTGCTCCCCTTGGTTGATGCCGAGGCGCTGGCGCGCTATCTGGCCGAGCGGTTGCCCAGTCACGACCCTGGCGCGCCGCTCCAGATCGAGCGCATCCGCGGCGGCCACTCGAATGAGACGTTCTTCGTCACCCGTGGCGCCCATGAGTGGGTGCTGCGCCGCCCGCCACGAGGTCCACTGCTGCCCACCGCGCACGATGTCGGACGCGAATACCGCGTGCTCGTCGCGCTCGCGGGCACCGAGGTCCCCGTGCCAGCGCCGGTCCTCTGGTGTGAGGACGCGCGGGTGCTGGGCGCGCCCTTCTACCTGATGCGGCGGGTGCATGGCGTGGTGATCCGCGCCGAACTGCCACCGGCCTTCGCCACGGAGGAGCGCGCGCGCGCCGGGCTGGCTGAGCAATTGATTGATCGGCTAGCCGATCTGCACGCGGTGGATTGGCAGGCGGTGGGGCTGGACGATTTCGGCAAACCGCGGGGTTATCTGGAGCGACAGGTCCGTCGCTGGAGCGGCCAGCTCGACGCCTCGCGCACGCGCGCGCTGGCTGACCTGGATGCCGTCACGTCGTGGCTCCAGGCACACCTGCCGGTCTCCCCACCGGCCACCATTGTCCACGGCGACTACCGTCTGGACAACGTGATGTATGCGCTGGAGCCGCCCGCGCGCATCCTGGCCATCTTCGATTGGGAAATGGCGACGCTCGGTGATCCACTAGCGGATCTCGGCTATCTGCTCTCCTTCTGGCGCGAGCCGAGTGATCCTGATTTCGCGCTCGGCGACGCCTCCTGGCGCATCAGCGCGCTCCCTGGCTTCCCTTCGCGCGCGGCGCTGGTGGCCCGCTATGCCGCGCGCACGGGGCGGCGGATGGAGCATGTCAGCTTTTATGTGGCGCTGGCCATCTGGAAGCTGGCGATTCTGCTAGAGGGCAGCTACAAGCGCCACCTCTCCGGCACGACCGATGACCCCTTCTTCGCCACGCTCGGCGCGGGCGTGCCGGCGCTGGCCGCGCGCGCGCTGGCGGTCTGTCGTGGGGAGCTGACGTTCACCTAGGGCGGCTGGCTCCCCCACAGGGCTGAACACGGAGGCGGACGCCAGTGCATGCGGGCACCCAATGAGTTGCGCTCGCCCAGTATCTAGTTGAGAGGTGGTCATAAATCAAAGCCACGCCGGCTTGTATGCTGGTGTGGCT
>JADMIN010000112.1 GCA_015478575.1 Ktedonobacterales bacterium
CCTCGGCGGGCAACACGCCCAGATCCTCTGCCTCTGGGAGGGCCAGCGCGAGCAGGTCGGTGGGATGTGTCGTCAGCAGCCGCTTGATGCCCTGATCCATCTCCCCCATACGCGGCCCCCTCTTTCTCCCTGCCTTCGACCAGAGGCCCTCGGCGTGCTCAGATGCCCGTGAGAGCGGCCCGCACGATCTCCCCAGCGCCCTGACGCACCAACTCGCGCGCCACCCGTCGCCCCAGCGCGACTGGATGGCGCGCTGGCCCAGTGCCCTCGGCGCGCACCAGCCGCTGGCCATCTGGGCTGGCCACGACCGCGATCAGCCGCAAGATGGCGTCATCTTCAGGCGAGCCATCCGCGGCGGCGACCGCATGCGCCCCCAGCGGCACCTGGCAGCCGCCGCCCAGCGTCGCCAGCACGGTGCGTTCCGCGGTGATGGCCTGGCGGGTCGCAGGCGAATCCAGCGGGCGCAGCAGCCGCCGCGCTCGCCTGTCGCGCACGCGCACCTCGACAGCAAGCGCGCCCTGCCCCACCGCTGGCACGAGCACATCCACCGGCAGATACTCGGTGATGTAGTGCGCCAGACCGAGCCGTTTCAGGCCCGCCACCGCCAGGATCGTGGCGTCGGGGCCATCCTCGGCCAGCGCTTTGCGCAGCCGGGTATCCACGTTGCCGCGGATCTCGACGATCCGCACGTCGGGACGCAGATGCAGCAGTTGCGCGCGACGGCGCAGGCTGCTGGTGGCAACCGTCGCGCCAGGGGGCAGGTCGGCCAGTGGCAGCCCCGCGCGTGAGACCAGCGCATCCCGCGCGTCCTCGCGCTCCGTCACCGCGGCCAGCGTCAGCCCGGCGGTGATCGTGCTCGGCAGGTCTTTGAGGCTATGGACCGCCAGATCAATAGGCAGATCAGCCTCGGCCTCAACTCGCGCGTGGTCCCGCATCGGCTGGATGGCCCCATCGAGCGCACCAGCGAGGAGGGCGCGCTCCAACTCCGCCACGAACATGCCCTTGTCACCGAGTTGCGCCAACGGCACATTGAGGGGCTGGGTGCGGTCGCCTTGTGTCTTGATCGTCTGGACGACACAGCGTGCGTGGGGCACCCGTTCGCGCAACTGGTCGAGCACCCAGTTCGTCTGCCAGAGCGCGAGGGCCGAGCCGCGCGTGCCAACCACCAGCGGCGGCTCGCCCCGCCTGGGCACCCGCGTGCCAGGCACGCGCGACACCTGATGAGGGGGCGGCGTTGTGGCGGGTGAAGCGGTCATGGCGTCCCGATCTCTTCCTCCTAGGGGCTAGCGACGATATTCCATCTTCTAGTGTACCGCACCCGCGCTTGGAGCACATCCCCCACGACGAACGAGGCAGGGACCGGAGTTACCGTGGGTTCGGGATACGCTAGGCGAGGAGTAGGCTGTGAACGTGCGGTACCGCGACGACTGAAAGACGACTGAAAGACGACTGAAAGAGGGTCAGGATGAGCATGATCTCACTTGGGTGTACCTCCCCGCGGCGCCAGCGCGCGGCGCTAGCCAGATGCCACCACTTCGCGTTGTCACCGTGGCGCAAAGCGCACCCAAACCCCATCGCCTGAACAGCAGCGTTCGAGTATACTCACCTGGGGAAACCTGCTGACGATGCCGGTTTGGGCTGAGCGCCGCTCTCGTAGCGGGAGGCTTCTCGTTTGGCGATCGTTTGGCGACCACCCTGTTCCTGTAACGCATGTGAAGCTACGCCGCGCGCGGTTTTTCCGCTTTCTCTTTTGAGCATGAGAAGAAGGAACAGGCAGGCGCATGGGAACGCGCATCAGGATGCGCGGCTATGCCGTTCGTATGATTCAGTGTGATTCAGGAGGATGGTATGACGGGACGGATGATCGAGTTCGACACCGAGGGAGCGCTCGCGACGGGCTATCTGGCGACGCCGGACGCGGCAACGGGGCCGGGAGTGGTTGTGTTGCATGCGTGGTGGGGGCTGACGGAGCCGTTTCGGCAGGTCTGCGACCGACTGGCGGAGGCGGGATTCGTGGCACTTGCCCCTGACCTCTACCGCGGCGAGACGGCCATCACAGTCGAGGAGGCGGAGGCGTTGGGCACGGCGCTGGATGGGGAGTTGGAGCGGGTGCGCGGCGACATTCGGGGCGCGCTGCGGTTCTTGCGCCAAAACGGCGCTACCAGCCCGGCAGACGGCCGCGGCGCGTTCGGCTTTGTCGCTTTCTCGCTGGGAGGCGCCTACGCGCTCGACATGTCCGTCAACCTGGCCGAGGAGATCGCCGCCGTCGTGACCTTTTATACCACATATCCTGGTCTGGACTATCGTCGCGCAAAGGCGACCTACCTGTGCCACTTCGCCGAGGATGACCCCTACGAGTCGGCGGAGTCGGTCGCGGCGATGGAGCAGGCGCTTCGGACGGGGGAAAAGCAGGCCATCTTCTATACGTATCCGGGAACCACGCACTGGTTCTTTGAGGCCAATCGCCCGGATGCCTATGAGGCCGCCGCCGCCCTGGCGTGGGAGCGAACCATCGCCTTCCTGAACGCCGAGTTGCGACGGTAGTATCGCCCGTGGAGGAGCGCATATGGACAGTTTGTGGCGCACCATGTTGTGGAAGCAGTTCGGCGCGGCCATTGACATGCTCGACAACGCCGTAGTGGCCTGCCCCGATGCTCTCTGGCGTCAGCCCGTCTGGCATGACCCGTCCGTCCCGTCGCGGCGCGTGGAATTCTGGTATGTCGCCTATCACGCGCTGTTCTGGCTCGACCTGTACCTCTTTGGGTCTGAGGAGGGATTCGCTCCCCCAGTGCGCTTTACCCTGGTGGAGCAGGACGACTCCGCTGGCCCACTACCCGACCAGCCCTATTCTAGCGATGAACTGCGCGCCTATCTTGCGTCTGTGCGCCAGAAATGCCGTACCACCATCGAGACCATGACCGACGAGCGGGCGCGCCAACCCGTCAACTTCTCCTGGATACGGGACGGAGAGGTCGTCAGCTACGTCGAGCTACAACTGTATAGCATGCGCCATATCCAGGAACATGCCGCCCAACTGAGCCTGTTGCTCGGGCAACATGGCGTCCAGGCTGACTACGACTGGGTGACGCGCGCGGAGGATGATCCCGACGGCCGCTAAGCGCTGGCGCGGTGGGGAGTCAAACCGGCATCACCTCTCCCCCACCCCCCTCCCCCGCGAGGGAGGGGCCGCACGCCAGGCATCCGTTGCCGATAACAAGGGTTCGTCCGTCAGGATGAGCCGCGGCATACATGCCGCGAAGCTGCCCTACGAATAGTTCGCTGCCTGCTTATCCCGAACTCCCCGTTAGGTACGGTCGGCGGAAGGTTGGCCACCGCTGCCTCGAGCGCCCAGCACTCTCCCCAGTGGGACAAGCGCCAGACTGGCCTCGCATCGCGTCTGCTGTGCGGGCCCTCGTTGTGCGGGGCCTCACGAGCAGACCGCTCTGGCCTTCCCACCGCTTCAGGGCTTGTGCCTTGTCGAGGGGCAAAAGAGACAGCTTCCTTCCGCTGGGAAGAGAAGGGTGGACTAAACCCCCTTCCGGAGGCTATTGGATTAGGTTCCCCGACTCCCCCTTCCCTCGCAGGGAAGGGGGCTGGGGGGTTAGGTCGGGAAGGGGGCTGGGGGGTTAGGTCGGGAAGGGGGCTGGGGGGTTAGGTCCCCGACTTCCCATAACACCATTCACAGACCCTTCCCACCGCCTGGCCGGTACGTGCAGTCGCGCCAGGCGTCATGCTATAATGAGAAACGGATTCCCATGACCAGCATTCACCGGCGCTCACGCGCAAGCGAAGCGCCCGCGCTTTCCACTCACCCGTTCCGGTTTCGCTCGCTCTCGCGCGGGCGGGCGCCCAGGCCGCCCGCTCTACCCGCGACCAGGCGCGACCGGTAAGAAGGGATCGTTCTCAGCATGGATACGAATCAACCAGGCACGACCCCGCCGCGCCGCGGCGTCTCGCTGCCGATGATGTCGGGCAGCTCGCCATCGGGCACGTCTCTGTCCGCGGGGATGCACCAGCGCCGTGAGGGAGAGTACGTCCCTGGCCAGCAAGAGGCGGGGGTCGTTCTGACGAGCATGGCCGATATGCTGCGCTGGGCGCAGAACTACGCGCGTAGCCGCTCCATCTGGCCGCTGGGCTACGGCCTGGCCTGTTGCGCCATTGAGATGATGGCTGCCGCCCAGGCCCACTACGACCTCTCGCGCTTCGGCTCTGAGGTCTTCCGCTCCAGCCCGCGCCAAGCCGACCTGATGATCGTCGCGGGGACCGTCTGTGTGAAGATGGGGCCACGCTTGGTGCGTCTCTATGAGCAGATGCCTGATCCGAAATGGGTGCTCTCGATGGGCCAGTGCGCCACCAGTGGCGGCGAGTTCTATGATAGCTATTATACGGTGCAGGGCGTGGATACGCTGGTGCCAGTGGATATCTATGTGCCCGGCTGTCCCCCTCGCCCAGAGGCCCTGATCGAGGGCATTCTCAAGCTGCGGGAGAAGATCGAGAAGCAGGGCCTCAAGATCAAGACCGACGAATAGGAGTCGCCGATGCGCGGTATTCTCCAGGGCCTGGGCCTGACGCTGAGCCATCTGACCCGCCCCAAGGTGACCCGCCTCTATCCGTATGAGAAGCGCAAGCTGCCGCCGCGCAGCCGTGGATTGATCCAGCTCATTCAGGAGGATGGCCAAGACACGCCGTTCAATCTCAAGTGCGAGGCGTGCCTGCTCTGCGAGAAAATCTGCCCGCCGCGGGCGATCACCATCGAGACGCGCCCGACGTTCCGCTTCCGCCGCCGACCCTACTTCTCGGCGACGTCGGTCGCGGGCTACTACACACCACGCATGTCGCAATACGCGGTGGAGTATCCCAACCGGCCGCAGTCACCGCCGACGCTCACGCCGGTCGCGCCCACCCTGGAGGCGCCGGTGGATCTACGCCAGGCCGATGCGATTCTGGACCGGGCCTCGTTCGACGCCTGGGATCTCACCGCCGTGCTGGATGAGCTTCTGGCCGCCTATAACGGTATGCCGCTGCAAGTGGCCTGGCGTGTGGTCGAGCGGCGCGGCGTGGATCTCTCGGACCTCTTTGGCATCATCACCGCGAGCGACCGCTTCAGGCCCGCTCCGCCCCGCCGCGATGGGGAGTTGCGCGACGATCAGGTGGCCCGTGGGCCGTCACCGGCCACACGCAACAAATACGGCAACATCAACCATAGGAGGGCGCCGCGTGCCTGAACAGCAGAGTCAGCTTCTGGGCGCTCCAGGCCAATCGCTCGCCGCGCTGGCGGCCTATCAGCGGCAGGGCGGCTACACCGCCCTGCGCCAGGCGCTCACCAACCAGAATCCCGACCAGGTACTTGGCGACGTGCGCGCCGCGGGGTTGCGCGGGCGCGGTGGCGCGGGAGTGCTCGCCGCTGAGAAGCTCGCGCTGACGGCGCGGGGTGAGAGTGGCGCACGCTACCTCATCTGCAACGCCTATGACGCGGACCTCCGGTGCCGCAACGCCGAAACACTGCTGGAGCGGAACCCACATCTGGTGATCGAAGGCATGATCCTCGCGGGCTTCGCGGCGGGCATCCACGAGGCATATCTCTATCTGCGCGGTTCGCGCACCGCTGCCGTGGCCGCTGCCCAGCAGGCGCTGCGTGAGGCACAGGAGCGCGGGTTGCTCGGACGCGGCATCACCGACTCAACCTTTGACTTCACCATCACCGCCGCCGGTGTGGAGCGCGGCTTCATGGGCGGCGAGGAGTCGTCGCTGATCGAGATTCTCAAGGGTCGGCCCCTCAAAGCACAGCAGCGCCCGCCCTATCCCACCGATGCCGGCCTCTTCGGCCAGCCCACCGCTGTGCTCAATGTCGAGACGCTCGCCAACATGCCCGTCATCATGGCGCGCGGTGGCCAGGCTTTCCGCGCCATCGGCACCGAGGCGACCTCTGGCACCAAGCTGCTCACGGTCATCGGGCCAAGCGGGACCGCCGATGATACGCGGGTGATCGAGGTGCCGTTCGGTGTCAGCGTCCGCCAGGCACTCCGCCAGGCGCGGCTGGAGGTCAACGAATCCACTGCCCGCGCGGTGGTGGTCGGCGGCAAGGAGGGCGGCGCGCTGCCTCTGGGCCAGCTCGACACACCGATAGATTACGAGACACTAGAGCAGGCGGGCGCGATCCTCGGCTCCGGCGTGCTGGAGGTCTTGCCCAAGGAGACGTGCATGGTCCACTGGGCGATGGACGTCAGCGGCTATCTCGCGGGCGAGACCTGCGGCAAGTGCGTGCCGTGCCGCGTCGGCATGAAGCGCGTCGCTGGCGCGCTGGAAGGTCTCGTCAGCGACCTAGGCACGCGCGACGATCTGACGCTGCTGGAGGAGTTTACGCGCTACATCGCGGATGGTTCGCTCTGCGGCTTCGGCGTGAACGCGATCAATCCGCTGGCCACGGCGATGCGCTACTTCGCGGACGACTTCACGGCGCATGTGGAGGGCCGTTGCCCGACCGGGACATGCGCTCCCGTGCGCGCGCACCGTTATACGACCAAACACGTGCTCTGATACTGCCGCGCTTGGCGCCGCGCGCGCTGGCGCATGGGCGATAAAAGAACCGCTGGTCCGCTCTTGGCGGCCCTGGCAGGCAAACGTTCGGAAGACACGACCCACACGAGAGGCGAGGTTTACGATGGCTGTCACGATACGGGATGACGCAGCCGCGGCACGCGGTGGCGAGCCACTGAAGCGCAACGAGTATGGCCAGCCCTCTTTCGAGATCACCATTGATGGCCGGACCTTCTCCGCCTATGAGGGGCAGACCGTTCTGAGCGTCGCGGTAGATAACGGCATCCTCGATATTCCCAATCTCTGCAATGACGAGAAGCTGGAGCCGACCTCCGCCTGTCGCATGTGCTTGGTGGAGATCGAGAACGCCGAGCGCCCCCTGCCTTCCTGCAACACGCCCGCCTCGCCTGGCATGGTCGTGCGCACCAAGTCTGACCAACTGACCCACATCCGCCGTACCAACCTCGAGATGATGCTCTCGGATCACAACGCCTATTGCCAGCCGCCGTGCCAGGTCGGTTGCCCGACGCACATTGACATCCCTGGCTACCTCGAGTTGATCGCGCAGGGACAGAACCGCGAGGCGGCGCGCCTGGTCAAGGAGGTGTTGCCCTTCCCTTACATCCTCGGCCTGACCTGCCCAGCCCCCTGCCAGGAGGTCTGCCGTCGCGCGCTGGTCGAGGAAGATATCGCCATCTGTCGCATGCATGGCTACGCCGCGGCACAATGCCTGGAGGATCCGCCAACGCCGTGGGTCCAGGAGGCGCCGACCGGCAAGCGGGTGGCCGTCGTCGGTGCTGGGCCATGTGGCCTCACCGCCGCCTACTATCTGGCGCTCAAGGGGCACTAC
>JADMIN010000838.1 GCA_015478575.1 Ktedonobacterales bacterium
GATCATGGGCATAGACGGTGGCGTCATGCGCCACCAGTGCCTCACGCAGCAGCTTCGCGCTGGTGAAGGCCGTCTCCTTCACGTCGCCGCGATACGCCACACCGAGAATCGCCACCGCGCGCCCAGCCACCGGGCCAATCTCCGCCTCGATGCGCCTCACCGCGTACTCCGCCATCTCATCGTTGATAAGGCGGGAGCGGCGTGGGAGTGTCAAGCCATCAGAAGCGCCATGCATCAGGAAGTAGGGATAGACGGGAATACAATGGCCGCCCACGCCGACACCAGGCTGGTGAATGTGCGAATAGGGTTGTGTGTTCGCCGCGGCGATGGCCGCATAGACCTCTAGCCCATGTGTATCAGCGAAGCGCGCATATTCATTGGCCAGCGCGATGTTCACGTCACGGTAGGTCGTCTCGATCAGCTTCACGAACTCCGCATCGTTCGTGCTGGCCATCTCGATGATGGGCGCATCGAGCACCGACGTATAGAAGGCGACCGCCTGGGCGGTGCTCGGCGCGTCTAGGCCACCCACGACCTTGGGATAGATCTTCAGGTCGCGGAAGATCACCCCCGACGAGACACGCTCTGGGCTATAGGCGAGCGCGAAGTCGCGCCCCGCCGTCAGTCCTGACGCGCGCTCCAAGATCGTGCGGAAGCGCTCGGCGGTGGTGCCGACCGGCAGCGTCGTCTCATAGATGACCAGCTTACCCGACCCCAAGCCCTTGCCCACTGCGGCAGTGGCCGCGTCAATGCCCTCGAAAGCCACCTCGCCTCGCGCGCGGACGACCACCGGCACGATGACCACGACCACCTCAGCCTCACGCACCGCCGCCGTCGTATCGAGCGTGGCCGAGAGCATGCCCTCGCTCACCGCCCGCGCTACCTCAACGTCCAGCCCAGGCTCTTCCTGGACGTGGCAGCGGCCCGCGTTGATGCCCTCGACGACGGGGGCACTGATGTCACAGCCAATCACGCGCCGGCCATGCTGAATAAATTGGATCGCCAGTGGCAGACCGATCTTGCCGAGGCCCACCACCGCCACGGTCCCGCTCTGTGTCTTCTCCGTTGTCATCGCGGTACCTGTGTCGCGCATGGAATGACCTCCCTAGTATGTGCGGCTTGGAGCAACTGGTGCGCGAGACGTAGCACCGCGAGGCCATCCTCGCCCGTGACCGTCAACTCTTTGCCGTCGCGCACAGCGGCGATGATGTTCTCATATTCGAGGCGTAGTGGCTCGGACTTTTGCACCTTGAGGCGTGTCATCGTCCCCTCGCTCACGCCCGTCAGCGAGCGCAGTGACTCGAACTCGGTGGATGTGTAGTCATTCTCGTAGAAATACAGGTCTTGGCTGAGGTAGTTGACCAGATACATACCCCGCTCACCCG
>JADMIN010000839.1 GCA_015478575.1 Ktedonobacterales bacterium
GCCCGACGCCGCTCACGACGCGTTTGAGCGCGCGCGGGACATCTTCCGGGCACTCGCCAATGAGGACTATCTCGGCTCCAGCACCACTCTCGCGCTGTTGCTCGTTTCGCTCCCGTACAGCACCGATCGGCCGGATGAGCAGGGATCGCTGGTGGCAGAGGTGGAGGAGGCGTCCCGACGGGCGAGCGCGACGAGCGAAAGCAGGATGCATGTCGCGCGCCTCCCGATCCTCGCGCTGCGCGGGCGGTGGTCGGAAGCGTGTGCGGAGGCGGATGTCGCGATGCGGGAAGGGATGCGCGGGTCGCAGGGATGGCAGGCGCTTGTCTCTCCGATCCTCGGCGAACTGGCGCGGCGGCGGGGCGAGCCGGAGGCGGCGTGGTCGTATGTCCGGGCATTGCTGCTGCACGGTCCCCGGACCGCGCCCGGCACGCTCCTCGTGTGGGGCGGGCTGGCGCTGATCCGGCTGGCGGCCGCGTTGTCGCTCGATGCCGGGGCACTGACGCAGGCGCACGAGTGGCTGGAGGCGCACGACCGCTGGCTCGCCTGGGCGGGGGCGGTGCTTGGTCAGTCGGAGGGGCATGAGCTGTGGGCGCGCTACCACCGTGCGAGGGGCGATGCCGAGCGGGCCTACGCGCACGCCGAGCGCGCCCTCCGCCACGCAATCGATCCCCGCCAGCCCCTCGCCCTCCTCGCCGCCCATCGGCTGCTCGGTGAGTTGGATACTGCAGCAGGTCGGCATGGCGATGCGGCGGTCCACCTCGACACTGCGGTCACCCTCGCAGCTACATGTGCCGCCCCCTACGAGGGCACTCTTACCCAACTCGCGCGCGTTGAACTGCTCATCGCCGCCGACAAACGCGGCCTTGCTGCGGCGGCGCTCGACGATGTGCGGACGATCTGCGAACCCCTCGGTGCAGTGCCCGCGCTGGCGCGCGCGGACGCCCTCGCCGCCCACATCCCGCATCCCGATGGCCTCACCCGCAGAGAAATGCAGGTGCTGCGCCTGATCGCGGCGGGCAGGAGCAATCGGGAGATGGCGGATGCGCTCTCGATCAGCGCGCGCACGGTCGAGCGGCACATCGAGAACGCCTACCGGAAGATCGATGCGCACAGCAAGGCGGACGCCACCGCCTACGCGATGCGCCACCACCTGGCGTGAGCGTCGCGGGCACATCCCCGCGCGAACACCCATCGCGATGCCCCGTCGTGCGGGGACTGGGGACTGGGGGGCGCGGCAGTGGGTACCACCGCAGCGACGACGAAATGCGTGGTTCACCGGATGCGATCGCTACCCGCTACCCTGTATCGTTGTGCGTGCCGGGGCCCCGGCGAGCGAAAGGATGATCGGAATAGCCGGGCGCGCGACCACGCGGCGCGCCGGATCG
>JADMIN010000840.1 GCA_015478575.1 Ktedonobacterales bacterium
GTGCTATACTAAGCGGGGTCGGCGCACCGTGGCGCGCGGCCAGCGCATCTCCCCCAGGTGTGGTCCTCGTGTGGGGACCACGAGGGGGCAGGTTCAGGAGGAAGACCTCATGCCGGAGCACGTTATTCTCGTCACGCGCGAAGAGCCTATCGCCCTTGCCACCATCAACCGTCCGGAGAAGCTGAACGCGCTGAATTGGGCGTTGGTCGCTGAGCTAGCGGACCACTTCGAGGAACTGGATGCCGACCCCGCGATCGGCTGTATCGTGCTGACGGGCGCGGGCGAAAAAGCCTTCGCGGCGGGCGCGGACATCGCCGAGATGGCCGAGCGCACGCCGATGGAGATGGCGACTGGCGGCTTTGAGGCATGGGATCGCATCCGCCGCATCAAGACGCCGATTATCGCTGCCGTGGGGGGCTATGCGCTGGGCGGTGGCAGCGAGCTTGCCATGCATGCGGATATCATCATCGCCAGCGAGCGGGCCAAATTTGGCCAGCCAGAGATTCTGATCGGCATCATGCCCGGTGCTGGGGGCACACAGCGCCTGGCGCGCACCCTCGGCAAGTACCGTGCGATGGAAATCTGCTTGACCGGAGAGCAGGTGAGCGCGCGCGAGATGCACGCCTGGGGCCTGGTGAACCATGTCGTGCCCGATGGCCAGCACGTCGAGGAGGCGAAGCAACTGGCGCGGAAGATCGCTCGCCAGGCACCACTGGCCACACGCATGATCAAAGAAGCCATCCTCGCGGCCTATGAGACGCCGCTGGAGGTCGGCCTGACCTACGAGAAGCGCCTCTTCGCGATGCTCTTTGCCACTGAGGATCAGAAAGAGGGCATGCGCGCCTTTCTGGAGAAGCGCACGCCCGAGTTCAGGGGGAAATAACGCCGCGCCCCGGCGTGGCAAGAGGAGTGGCCGCTCCCCTGGCCGCGCTCCCGCCCAGCGCAAAGGGCGGCGGAACGCGGATCGAAGGAGACGAGTATGGAAGACGCGATCGTGCTCTCCGCCGTGCGCACGCCCATCGGGCGCTACGCTGGCGCGCTCAAAGAGGTGCGCCCGGACGATCTGGCGGCACTGGTGCTGGCCGAGGCGCTGCGCCGCGCGGGTGTCGCGGGCGAGTCCGTCGAGGATGTTCTATTGGGGTGTGCCAACCAAGCTGGCGAGGACAACCGCAACGTGGCACGCATGGCGTTGCTGTTGGCGGGGCTGCCAGACGAAGTGGCTGGACAGACGGTGAACCGGCTCTGTGGCTCCGGGTTGCAGGCGATCGCGAGCGCGGCGCACGCCATCCAAGTGGGCGAGGGCGACGTCTACATGGCGGGCGGCGTTGAGAGCATGACCCGCGCTCCGTACGTGCTAGGCAAGCCCGAGACCGCCTTCGCTCG
>JADMIN010000841.1 GCA_015478575.1 Ktedonobacterales bacterium
TTCATGCGCAGCGTCGGGGTCAGCGGCAGCCGCGGCTCGTCCAGCTCTTTGAAGATATCGGTGATGCCGCTCTGCGCCGCCGCCATGTCCAGCTCGACGGCGTTGAGCTGGGTGTTCAAGCCTTCCAGCTGGCTGTTGTCACTGGCGAGCTGCTGTTGCAGCGCGGCCAGTCGGGAGTCGGTGCGGGTATCCGCCGGCAGGAGATTGGGATTCGCTTGCAGGTATTCTCTGATGCGCGTCTGGTCCTGTTGCACGTTCGCTTGCGTATCCTGGATCTGCTGCTTGTAGAATGCGATCTGTTTCAGGTCGTAGGTGCGCTGCCCCTGGCTGAAGTAAGCCAGGAACTGGTTGATCAGTTGCGCGGCGAGCTGCTGCGCAAGGCGTGGATTCTTGTCGTCCACGGTGACGGTCACCGTGTTCTGTCCGACCGCCGTGGCCGCGATCGTAACCTCCGCGCGTACACGCGCCGTCGCCTGGTCCTGCCCGAACTGCGTATCGAGGTTGTAGATCGAGGCCAGGTCCGTGCCCCGCGCCACGCTCACCACGAACGTCTCGCTCAGCAGCGCCTCGTTCATGGCGTTGGCCCCGTTCTGGGCCGGACTGAGATATTGGCTGAAGCTGGAGGTGGTGTCGCCGAGCGCGCTGGGCTTGTTGATGTAGATCAGCGCCGATGTCTCATAGAGGCTCATCGCCCGCTTGCCATAGATGGTTGCCAGCGCCGGCAGCAGGAGCAGCGGAAGGAGGTAGAGATACCACCGGCGAAAGAACTTGGCCAGAAACCGCATGTCACTCCTGCCCTTCAACCCCAGAGTCCAGCGAGGTGACGGGCGCGTCCAGCGTCGGACTCGCCACCGCGTCCAGCAGGTCGCTCTCGTAGAAGCGCCAGGTGCTACCCACCTTGTGGCCGCGCAACTGGCCCGACCACATCAATCGGTACAGCGTGGAGCGGCTCACCCGCAGAAACTCCATCGCTTCCCTGAATGTCAGCAGAAGGGTATCCGCCGTGGTGCGCGGCGGCGCGACGCGCTGTTTGATCATCGTCTCATCTCCACTCCCATGCCTGGACTCCCCAGCCCCCGTACGCCGCGTGCCGCGACGCGACGCCTGGTTACGGGCGGCCCGTGGCGGCGGTGGTGATTCCGTCGCCGGCTCTGGCGCCTGGTGCCGCATCGTCGTGGCCGCGCTCGTGGCCGCGTTCGTGGCCGCCGCCCCCGATGGCGGCTGCGACGGCGCGAGCGACGCTACCGCCCGCGCGGGTTCAGTCTTCCGTGCCATGCCGGTCGCCCTCTTCCCGCCGGCGGCGCTCAGCCCGCGCGACTCGTCGCGTCAGTCGTGCCTCACTCGTGCGTCTCGTGCGCTGCCAGGTCGCGGTCATCGCCGCGC
>JADMIN010000113.1 GCA_015478575.1 Ktedonobacterales bacterium
CTGAGGCACCCGCCGCTGAGGCACCCGCCGCTGAGGCACCCGCCGCTGAGGCACCCGCCGCTGAGGCACCAATCGCTGAAGCGCCAACCGCTGAAGCGCCAACCGCTGAAGCGCCTGTCGCTGGGGTGGCTGCTCCTGAGGTCTCGGCTTCTGAGGCACCCGCCGCTGAGGCACCCGCCGCTGAGGCTACGACGGATACCACCGGCGCTAAGGCTAAGCCAACCACGGAGACGCCAACCGCAGAGACGCCAACCGCGGAGACGCCAACCGCGGAGGCGTCAACCGCAGAGGCGTCAACCGCGGAGGCTGCGCCTCCCATCGCCCCAGAAGCGTCTCCCAGTGGCACCAAGCCAACAGAGACGCCAACCGCGGAGGACGAGGAGACGACCAAACAGGAGTTGCCGACTGCCGGTGGCACGCCGCAGGCGACTTCGGAATCCTAGCGCTCGCCAACTCATACCGCTGGCGAGAGGCCGCCCCCGCGCTTGCCGCGCGGGGGCGGTTCATGTTTTATTGAGCGCTTGCGTGAGCGCGCTAGCGCTGGGCGGGGGGGTGCGATTGGGGGATAAGACTGGCATCAAGAGGCAAGGACCGACTAAAATACCATCTACAGGATGTATCACGTTAGTAAGGCCGTCAGTGATAAAGGACGGACTAGCATGAATGAGGCGACGATGCCTGAAGTTGATGATACGGGTTCTGTGTAGCGCGCGCCCGCTCGGCGCTGGCATCGCAAGTGCGTATAGCGCAAATGCGTATAAAGATACGGGGAGCATCTAGCGCTCCCTCTATCGCCCAAGACATCGCCACACGCAGGGGAGGTACAGGCACACAGATGAGGATGCGACCCTGCCAGGCGACTGTTGGTCAGCACACGAGTGACTCCTCGTTCTCCGAGGCATGACTGACAGGAAGCAAGAGCGACCAGGGCAAAGGATGCTTGAGAGGCGTGCGCGGCGGAGGCGGCTCGCTGGAGCACCAAACGAGCCAGGATTTGGCGCTTCGTCCAGCCAGCGCGCTTCGTCCAGGTGAGAGCAGCGCACGACGTGTATGGGACGTGACAACGGTGAGCCAGCGCGCGGGCGGGGTGAGCAGAGCGGCACGATGGCCGCGGCCTCCCAGCGGTAACGGCGCGAGCCGCTTGAATAGCGGTCTTGAGCGGTTGAGCTTCCTTGACGCCTCCCAGCGATATGGCGTATCATTTCAGAACAGAAACCTGACGCGGAGAGGCCACAATTTCACCCTCACCCGTGGAAGGGGGGACAATACGTGAACGACAAGTTTGATAAATTCACCGAGCGCGCGCGTAAAGTGCTGAGCCTGGCGCAGGAAGAAGCCCAGCGCTTCAACCACAACTATATCGGTACTGAGCACCTGCTGCTCGGTCTGGTACGTGAAGGGGATGGCGTCGCGGCGAAGGTCTTGAGCAACCTCGGTGTCGAGTTGAACAAGGTGCGAAGCGCCGTCGAGTTCATCATCGGGCGCGGTGACCGCATCGTGCTCGGCGAGATTGGTCTCACACCGCGCGCCAAGAAGGTCATCGAGTTGGCCGTGGATGAGGCTCGCCGCCTGAACCATCACTATATCGGTACCGAGCACCTGCTGCTCGGCTTGGTGCGGGAGGGCGAAGGCATCGCCGCTGGCGTGCTCGAGAGCCTCGGCGTCAATCTGGAGAAGGTCCGCACCCAAACGATCCAAGTGCTCAGCCAGTCCAACAATCCGCACGAGACGGGGCGCGACCCAAAACACTCGAAGACTCCGACGATTGATCAGATGGGCATTGATCTGACCGCGCAGGCGCGTCAGAACAAGCTCGATCCAGTCGTGGGTCGTGAGCCAGAGATCGAGCGCGTCATCCAGATTCTCTCGCGCCGCCATAAGAACAACCCCGCCCTGATCGGTGAGCCGGGCGTCGGCAAGACGGCCATCGTAGAGGGGCTTGCCCAGAAGATCATCGCGAATGAAGTACCTGAGACCCTTGCCGGCAAGCGCCTACTGACGCTCGATGTTGGCTCGCTCGTCGCCGGCACCAAGTACCGCGGCGAGTTTGAGGAGCGCCTCAAGAAAATCATTGAGGAGATTCGCTCCAGCCAGGATTGCATCATCTTCATTGATGAGGTTCATACCCTGGTCGGCGCGGGCGCGGCTGAGGGTGCCGTGGACGCGGCAAACATTCTCAAGCCGGCCCTGGCGCGCGGCGAGCTCCAGTGCATCGGCGCGACCACACTTGATGAGTACCGCAAGTATATCGAGAAGGACGCCGCGCTCCAACGCCGCTTCCAAGAGGTCATGGTCCGCGAGTCTACCGTTGAAGAGACGATCGAGATTTTGCGGGGCATTCGTGAACGTTATGAACAGCACCATCGGCTCACCATCTCTGATGCCGCGC
Source organism: Ktedonobacterales bacterium (assembly GCA_015478575.1). Lineage (GTDB taxonomy): Bacteria > Chloroflexota > Ktedonobacteria > Ktedonobacterales > JADMIN01 > JADMIN01. Next base: position 2,390 of record JADMIN010000113.1, read on the forward strand.
TCCGCGCCGCCGCTGAGATGGGCAGCCGCTACATCACGGATCGCTTCCTTCCTGACAAAGCGATTGACCTGATTGACGAGGCGGCCAGCCGCGTGCGCATGCAGCGCTCGCTCGCCCCGCTGAACCTCAAAGAGGCCATGCGTGGGCTGGAGGCCGTCCTCCGCGAGAAGGACGAGGCCATCCAGGGACAGGATTACGAGCAGGCGGCGGAGTTGCGTGACCGTGAGGTCAAACTGCGCGACCGCATCGCCAAGCTGGAATCTGGCTGGAACCGCGACCAAGGCACCGAGAAACCCGTTGTGGGCGAGGAAGATATCGCCCAGATCGTCTCGATGTGGACCGGCATCCCCGTCATGCGCATCGCCCAGGAAGAGTCAGCCCGCCTGCTTGAGATGGAGGGCGCGCTGCACAAGCGCGTCATCGGCCAGGAAGAGGCCATCGAGACCATCAGCCGCGCCGTGCGCCGCGCACGTGCCGGCCTGAAGGATCCCAAGCGCCCGATTGGGTCGTTTATCTTCATGGGGCCGACCGGCGTCGGCAAGACTGAACTCGCCAAGGCGCTCGCCGAATTCATGTTTGGGAGCGAGGATGCCCTCATCAAGATTGACATGTCCGAGTTCATGGAACGCCATGCGGCGGCTCGCCTCGTTGGCGCGCCTCCCGGATATGTCGGGTACGAGGAGGGGGGACAGCTCACCGAGGCAGTGCGGCGCAAGTCCTATAGCGTGATCTTGCTCGATGAGATTGAGAAGGCACACCCTGATGTCTTCAATATGCTGCTCCAGATTTTGGAAGATGGGAAGCTGACCGACGCCAAGGGCCGCACGGTGGACTTCCGCAACACCATCGTGATCATGACCTCGAACGTCGGCGCGAGCCTGCTCAACCGTGAGGCCGCCATCGGCTTCATGCAGACGAGCGACAAGGTGAAGCAGCAGCAGGCGGATTACGATCGCATGAAGGATAAGGTGCTCGGTGAGTTGAAGAATACCTTCAAGCCCGAATTCCTCAATCGTATTGATGCGACCATTGTCTTCCATAGCCTGAAGCAAGAGCATGTCCGCCTGATCGTGGATCTGATGCTGGCACGGGTGCGCACGCAACTGACCGAGCAGCAGGTTGAGTTGCTGGTCCCTGACGAGACCAAGGACTTCCTCGTCACCAAGGGCTACGATCCACAGTACGGCGCGCGGCCACTGCGCCGGACCATTCAGAATCTCATCGAGGATCCGCTGGCGGAGGGGCTGCTGCAAGGCAAGTTCCGCCCAGGCGACATTGTCGAGGCGGTCGTGCGGGATGGCACCGTCGCGCTAGAGGTTCATGAGCGTCGTGAGGATCTGCTCAGCCAGTTGCCACCGCCCCCCGAAGCGGCGCTCTCCGCCGGTGGCGAGGCCAGTGGGGGCAGCGAGCCAGTCCGCTAATCTCTCGCTTATGCCTTCCCGCCCGTCGTAAACGGGGAGCATGGACACGCGCGAGGGGATGTGCCTGGGGCTTCCCAGTGCCCATCCCCTCGCGTTGTCATATCCGCGGGCCGCCATCCGTGACGGGCCAAGCGGGTAAGAATGTGGGGTGGAGCACACTATGGTGGCGTAGAATATGCTATTTTTGGAAAGAGCAAAAGGGCACTCATGGCCAAAGCATCGAGCAAATTTGTCTGTCAGCAGTGTGGCTTCGAGAGCGTCAAGTGGATGGGCCGCTGCCCAGATTGCGGTGAGTGGAATACGCTCACCGAGACAGTGGTTCCCGCCACCCGTAGCGCCAGTGAGAGCCGCGGCGCGAAGCGGCTCACCACCACGGCGGCGCCCATCCCACTGCCACACGTGCAGGCATTGGCCAGCCGACGCGGTGCCACCGGCTCGCCTGAGCTGGACCGCGTGCTCGGCGGTGGGCTTGTCCCAGGGTCACTGGTGTTGCTCGGCGGTGAGCCTGGGATCGGTAAATCAACCTTGCTCTTGCAAGTCGCTGGAGATATGGCACTGCGCGAAGGCGAGGTCCTCTATGTCTCGGCGGAGGAATCGGCGCAGCAGGTAAAACTGCGTGCCGAGCGGCTCGGTATTGGTGCTGAGCGGCTGCTGCTGTTGGCAGAGACTGATATCGAGGTGGTGGCCGAGGCCGCTGAGCAGCTACAGCCTGTGCTGCTCGTCGTTGATTCGATCCAGTCGGTGGCTTCACCGCACGTCACCTCCGCGCCGGGCAGCATCAGCCAAGTGCGTGAATGCACGCTGCGGCTCATGCATCTGGCCAAGCGTAGCGCGATACCCGTCTGCATCATCGGGCACGTCACGAAGGAGGGAACGGTCGCCGGCCCACGGACACTGGAGCATATAGTAGATGCGGTGCTCTATCTAGAGGGTGAACGCTTCCATACGTACCGGCTCCTGCGCGGCGTGAAGAACCGTTTTGGCGCGACCAACGAGGTCGGCGTCTTCGAGATGCGTGGCGAGGGTATGGTGGATGTGGCGAATCCTTCAGCGCTCTTCCTCACTCCCCACCGGGGCCAGGCCAGTGGCTCGGTCGTCGTCGTCAGTATGGAGGGCACGCGACCGCTGCTGGTCGAGGTGCAGGCGTTGGCCGCGACGACTGCCTTTGGGACGCCGCGTTGCACCACAACGGGAGTGGACCACAGCCGGCTGCTAATGCTGCTCGCCGTGCTGACCAAGCGTGTGGGGCTAGCGCTGGGCAACCAAGATGTCTACGTCAACGTCGCGGGCGGCTTCACCCTGAACGAGCCAGCGGTAGATCTCGGTGTCGCCGCCGCTGTCGCCTCGAGTTTCCGCGAGCGGCGGGTGTCGCCCGAGACCGTATTGCTAGGAGAGGTAGGGTTAGGGGGCGAGTTGCGCCCCGTCACTCGCAGCGCGGCGCGCGTACGCGAGGCGGCGAAACTCGGCTTCCGACGGTGCGTGCTGCCGACATCGAGCGCGGCGGTAGAGGGCGATAGTACTTCCGGCCTTGGCATCGAGTTGATGCGGGCAGCGACCCTGGCAGAGGCGCTTGAGTGTGCCCTCGGCTGATTCCAGAGACAGAAGGGAGTATAATAAGGTATATCTCGGCAGGGTAAGCCGCCGCGAGCCACAGCGCACGGCAGGTGGAAGCGTACGCAATGCCGAGACACGAGCGGGCGTCCTCTAGGTGAGAAGACCAGTGCCCGCGCGGACATATGGAGACCAGGCATGCATACCGCGCTAGGAGGTATGCATCACCATAGCGGCGGCCCATCCTCAAGACTGGGGGAGGCTGATCGGAGGAGAGTATGTCGGGAAGATTTGTGGCTCGTGTAGCCACGTTCGTCGTCGCCGCGGGGGCCGCGGTGGGCGTCGGCTACAACCTCAGTCGTCGTCACCCTTCCACTACCCAGTGGGAATTCATCGTAGGCATCGCACTCATCAGCGGCTTTCTCGCCGTCGCCCTTATTCCTTTTCTCATTATCGCCCCGTATCACTGGGTCCGTGATCAAATTCGCAAGGCCGAAGTCAGCGACTTGATCGCCGCGGCGATCGGATTGGTCATCGGATTGGTCATCGCCGCCCTGCTGGCCATCCCGCTGGCGCAGTTGACCTTCTGGCATCTTGGCCAGTGGCTGCCAACGCTCGGTGCGCTCCTCTTTGCCTACCTGGGGATCGCCACTGCCGTGCTGCGCAAAGACGATTTCGGTCGGTTGGCAACGGTGGCCACCGCCAGCCGCGCGGCGCGGCGCGCGGCCACCCGCGAGGAGCGTGAGCGTGAGGAGCGTGAGCGCGACGACCGCGAGCGCGATGACCGCGAGGACCATGAGGAGCATGAGGAGCGCGGAAAGCTGCGCGACCGCATTGGTGGGCGCAAGGGTGGCAAGCACAGCGACAAGATTCTGGTGGATACCAGTGCCATCATAGATGGACGCATCGCTGATATTAGCCAGACTGGCTTCATCTCCAGCGCGCTGATTGTGCCACGCTTTGTCCTCGAAGAGTTGCAGCATATCGCTGACTCCGCTGATAGCCTGCGGCGCAACCGAGGGCGGCGCGGACTGGAGATTTTGCAGCGGTTGCAGAAAGACAATCAGGTGCCGGTGGAGATCTCGGACGCCGACCCGGAGAATACGCCTGAAGTGGACGCCAAGCTCGTGAAGCTGGCGCGGCAGTGGCATTGCCTGATCATCACCAATGACTTCAATCTCAACCGCGTCGCGGAGTTGCAAGGAGTGAAGGTCCTCAACATCAACGAACTGGCCCACGCCGTCAAGCCTATCTTGCTGCCAGGCGAGGAGATGGCGGTGACCATTATGCAGGATGGCAAAGAGGCTGGCCAGGGCGTTGGCTATCTCGATGACGGCACGATGATCGTCGTTGAGGGTGGCAAGTCCTTCATGGGCACGACGCTAGACGTGACGGTGACGCGCGTCCTTCAGACTGTCGCCGGACGCATGATCTTTGCGCATCCGAAGCAGCATGCCGGCAACGTGCCCATCCGGCGCACCGGCACCGCTTGACCGTGGCGCGGCGAGCGTCCTGATGGAGAGCTGGGCTGATGGACTGGTCGGAGCGGTGATCGTCGCCGCTGGCCCCAGCCAGCGGATGCGCGGCCTTGATAAGATCTGGGCGCCGCTCCTTGGGCGCCCACTGCTGGCATGGGCGGCGGCGCCTTTCGAGGAGGTCTCCGCCATTCAGCGCATCGTGGTGGTCGTGGCGCCAGAACACCTGGCCCAGGCACATGCTCTTTGTCAGGCTGAGGGCCGGCGGCACATCACGGCCATCGTTCCCGGTGGCCCGCGGCGGCGCGATTCGGTGCGCGCCGGGCTGGAGGCATTGGGCGATGGATGCGCGCTGGCGGTCATCCACGACGGCGCGCGCCCGCTCCTCACACCCGCGCTCATCCTCACCGGACTCACGGCGGCGAAGCGCACCGGCGCGGCCACCGCTGCCACACCAGTGAAGGAGACCATCAAGCTCGTGCGCG
>JADMIN010000114.1 GCA_015478575.1 Ktedonobacterales bacterium
TCTCCTGAGGCCGCGTCTCCTGAGGCCGCGTCTCCTGAGGCCGCGTCTCCTGAGGCCGCGTCTCCTGAGGGTGCCCTGGTGGCGCCCGAAGCCAGCAACCCAACGCAGCGCGAGGACCCCGTTCCCACCCAAGCGTAGGCGCGCACGTGGGCCTACATACCCGTGTGCCCAACCAGCCACCAGCGGCGCTTGGGTGGCGAGCAAGAGGAACAGTCCGAGGCGGAGCGATCCGCCAAGCTTATGCGCGGCACGCTCGTTCGTGCCGCGCGTTTGTGTGTCGCGGCCCACGGTGGGCAGATGCCCAAACGGATGCCCAAATCGGGCCGGCAAGGCCCCAACAGGGCGCCGCGCGTGGTACGATAAGGCCGCCGGCACTTGATGAAATGGGCGGAGTCCGCCCCCGCCGGGAAATGAGCCAGGAGTACGCATTACCTATGGAACACACCGCGAAAGATGTCGCCAAGCTGCGTGAAGAGACCGGCGCGGGCTTCGCTGATTGTAAGGCCGCGCTGACGGAGGCGAAGACCTATACTGAGGCGGTCAAGATCCTCGATGAGAAGGGCCAAAAGCGCGCGGAGAAGGTCAAGGGACAAGAGCGTGAGACCCGCCAGGGCGCGGTGGTCGCCTACATCCACCACGGTGGCAATCTGGGTGTCCTGCTGGAGGTGAACTGTAGCACCGATTTCGTGGCCCGTAGCGACGAATTCAAGGCACTCGCGCGCGACTTGGCGCTCCAGATCGCTGGGCGCGACCCACGCTACATTTCCTTTGACGATGTGCCGGAGGAGACGAGGACGCAGTTGCGCGAGCAGCTCACCAACGACGCCGAGGTGTTGAAGCGCCCCGAACACCTGCGCGAGCAGATCGTCGAGGGCAAGCTCAAGAAGCAACTCGCCGAGCACGTGCTGCTAGAGCAGCCGTACGTGAAGGACGAGACCATCACCGTTGGTAAGCTGGTGGATGACGTGATCCGCAAGACGGGCGAGAATATCGTCGTGCGGCGCTTCACACGCTACGCGCTTGGCGAGTAGCACGCGGCGAGGCGCGCGGGACATATCCATGAGGCACACCCACGCGTTGTGCGCCTCTATACGGCGCGCCACGGGGCAACTGATAGAGAGCCGACACTGAAGGGGAGCGGTATGGCAGCGGTGTTCTCGCGTGTCCTGCTGAAGATGAGCGGAGAGGCCCTCATGGGCGAGCAGGGCTACGGTATTGACAACGCGATCCTCCAGTACCTGGCTGACGAATTGGCACAGGCGCACGCGCTGGGCGTGCAGCTCGCGATCGTCATTGGCGGGGGCAACATCCTGCGCGGCAAAGCCGCCAGCAGCCGCGGTATGGATCGTGCCCAGGCCGATTATATGGGCATGGTGGCGACGGTCATTAATGCCCTCGCGCTGCAAGACGCGCTTGAGGGCGCTGGCCTGGTCACGCGCGTCCAAACCGGCATCGAGATGCCATCGGTTGCCGAGCCGTTCATCCGGCGTCGAGCCTTGCGCCACCTGGAGAAGGGACGCATCGTCATCCTCGCGGCGGGCACCGGCAATCCGTTCTTTACGACCGATACGGCGGCGGCTCTGCGCGCGATGGAGTTGAACTGCCAAGTGCTGCTGAAAGCGACCAAAGTGGATGGCGTCTATGATGACGACCCCATGCGCAATCCCGCCGCGCGTCGCTTCAGCGAGATCAGCTACTTGCGCGCGTTGAACATGGGGCTGGCGGTTATGGATAGTACCGCCCTTTCGCTCTGTAAGGACAATCACCTGCCCATCATTGTCTTTAACCTGCACACTCCTGGCAGCATCCCCGCGGTTCTGCGTGGTGAACGTTCTGGCACTCGCGTGCATGACATGGCACCCGGTCAGGATATACGCTGGGCAGAGTAGCTGGAGCGTGTGCGGGCCTGCCCACCTGTCATCTAGACATGGCTGGAAGGAGCATGTATCATGGCGGAAGATATCTTCGCTGACGTGCAACGCCGCATGGAAAAGGCTGTCGAGGCCTTGCGACGCGAGCTGCAAACCGTGCGCACAGGGCGTGCCACTCCCGCGCTCGTCGAGCGGCTCTCGGTCGAGTATTATGGTACCGCGACTCCGCTGCAGCAGATCGCGGCGATTCATGCCACCGACGCCCGGACGCTCACCATCCAGCCCTGGGATCGCAAGGCGCTCGCCGACATCGAGCGCGCGATCCTCAAGAGTGACCTGGGCCTGAACCCAAATAACGATGGGCAGGTCATTCGGCTGATCGTGCCTCAGCTCACCGAGGAGCGGCGCAAAGAACTCGTCAAAGTCGTCCACAAGAAGGTGGACGAGGCCAAGGTAGCGGTGCGTAACTGTCGGCGCGATGGGCACGAGACGTTGCGTGATCAGGAGAAGAAGAAAGAACTCTCCGCCGATGATCTCAAGCGGGGAACCGAGCGTTTGCAGAAACTGACGGATAAGTATATCGAAGAGGTCGAGAAGGTCGGTCAGGCGAAAGAGCATGAGATCCTCGAGATCTGACCACATGCCTGCCGACAGAGAGGATCCTGGAGAACGCATGGCGAGGGGACGCATACAGACACTCTTGGCGACCTGGCGTAGCCTGCTGGATGGGGGCGCGAGCTACCGCGAGGCGGAGCGCCGCGCTGAGTTGGCGCAACTGCGCTTCCGCGATGGGCGCGCCATTCCACGGCATATCGCGGTCATCATGGATGGCAACGGGCGATGGGCCACGCAGCGCCACCTGCCGCGCTCGATGGGGCACCACGCCGGTGTCGAGGCATTGCGCCGGGTCGTCCAGCTCTGTGATGACCAGCACGTCCCCATGCTGAGCGTCTATGCCTTCTCCACGGAGAACTGGGGGCGGCCCCAGGAGGAAGTAGACGCGCTCATGCGCCTGATGTGGGAGACGATCCGCACTGACGTCGAGCGCCTACACCGTAATGGCGTACGCTTGCGCCACATTGGCCGACTCGCCGATCTCGCGCCTGATATCCAAGAGGCCATTCGCCACATGATGGAGCTGACGCAACACAACACCAAGCTCCACCTCAACGTCTGCTTTAACTATGGGGGACGCGCGGAGATCGTAGACGCGGTACGTGAGATGATGGCCGCGGGCATGCCAGCGGAAGAGGTCACCGAGGAGGCTATCGGGCGCCATCTCTACACACGCGACCTGCCCGACCCTGATCTGGTCATCCGCACGGGCGGCGAGATGCGCCTCAGCAACTACCTCATCTGGCAGGCGGCTTATGCGGAGTATTACTCGACGCCGACGCTCTGGCCCGACTTTGACGATGCGGATCTGCTCGCGGCGCTCGATGCCTTCGCCGGGCGCAAGCGCCGCTTTGGCAAGCTTGATAGTCAGGTGGCGGAGGTGCCCCCCGCCAGCGCGCCGCCCAGCATCGTCTCCTCTCTGCCACAGGCGGCGGTCAAGGGCGCGCGCTAGGGTTACCGGAAGGCGCGGCTTGTGGAAGGGCGAAAGCCCGTGCTACGAAGCGGGAGCTACGCATGAGACAGCACGCATCGCGCGTTCCAGCGACCCGGCGCGGCGCCCGCGCGGGCGCCGCACACACGGGCGCCTCTCTGCCCGGGCACGTTGGCGTCAGTTCCGCTGACGCGGCCACCGCGCACCAGGCGGGTGGCTCTTGGTTGGCAGGGCTATCACGGCGTCTGGCGACGGCGGTGATCCTGATCCCCATCGCCATCGCGCTCATCTGGTTCGGCGGCTGGATCGCTTTCGGCGGTGCGGTGCTGACCCTGGTCATCGGCATATGGGAACTGCGGACAATGTTCGCGCAAAAAGGCTGGTATCCCATCGTCGTGATCAGCGGCGCCATCAGCCTGGCCTTCCTCGTCGCGGCGCGGCTGGCCTCTCCCGCTCGCGTCGCCATCTTCGCGCTGGCCATCAGCGCCCTGCTCATCGCGAGCTTCGCCTGGGTGATGGTCTCGCGACCAACCATTGAGCGCACCCTGATTGATCTGGCGCTGACGCTGGCCATTCCTTTGTATATCGGCTGGCCGATGGCGCTCTTCCTGCTACTGCGCGGCGGTGTGATGGGCTTCGGCTCGCGCAACTTCTGGTGGGTGCTGGCGCTCTTCGTCATGGTCTGGGCCAACGACACCGCCGCCTTCGTCGCGGGCCACTTCTTCGGCAAGCACAAGCTCGCGCCGCACATCAGCCCCGCCAAAACCTGGGAGGGCTTTGCCGGTGGGCTGGTCCTCACGGTCGTCGCGGCCTATCTCCTCACGCTGCCACTGCATATTTCCTGGTATGCCGCCCTGGCATTGGGCATCCTGGTGACGTTGGCCGCTACCATTGGCGATCTGGCGGAGTCGCTGCTCAAGCGTGGCGTCGGCGTGAAAGACAGTGGCACCATCGTCCCCGGCCACGGCGGCATCCTCGACCGCATTGATAGCCTCCTCTTCGCGGTCGTTGTCGTTTTCTTCTACGCGGATTTCCTGCAAGGCATCATCCGCTAGCGGCCCAGCGAACCACCGACATGCCACCGGACCTGTGCGCTACCGGCCCGCGCTGGTGGAATGCCGAGGGGCGGGGAGTTGCGGCAGGTGGGGCGCGCCACGGATATCGAGCAGCACCTTGATGGCGCGATGCTCCACCGCGGCGCGGGCCACCGTGATGGCGCGACGCACGTCTGGCAGCGGAAAGCGGTGGGTCACCAGCTTCTCTGGCGTGAGGCGCCGCTCACGCAGCAGCGCCGCCGTCAGCGCGAAGCTGGAGACGCGGCTGCCATCACTGCCGAAGCCTTGGCCACTGGTCGCGCGCGGCCAGTTCTCTGTACCATGGCCGATTGTCCCAAGGAGGGTGATCTCCTTGCGCCACACGGGGGAGAGATCCAGGGCCATCGGCGCGGTGCGCCGGGCGGCGAGGACGACCGTGCCGCCGTCACGCACCCAGCGGAGCGCATCCTGCACCGTCTCGGCGGTGCCGGTCGTGTCATAGATGATGTCGAAGCCGCCGATGAGTTGATCGCCGCCGCGCCCCTGGAGGTGCCGCGCGCCGGTCATGCGCGCGACCCCCGCCGTGCCCTCTTCGGGATAGAGGATGCGTGAGGCACCCATGCGCGTCGCCATCTCCACTTGAAAGGTCTCGCTGGGCAGGGCGGTAATGACCGCGTTCGGCACGAGCGCCCGTGCCGCCTGCACCACCAATAGTCCCACCGCCGCCGTGCCGATGACCAGCACTTGATCGCCAGGCTGTGGCTGATGGCGCAAGACGGTATGCACACTCATGGCCGCTGGCTCGACAAGGCACGCCTGCTCATCCGTCAGGCTGTCTGGCACGAGAAAGAGCTGCCGCTCGTGGACGATCATCTCGTCGCCCCATCCACCTCCGATGGCCTGGGGTCCGGGCAAGCCGCGGTTCTCGCAGAGGTGATAGTTGCCAGCGGCACAGTGGCGGCATGGCGGCTCGATCTCGCGGGTAGCGCAGCATTGGTCGAGTTGATAGGTCACGCGATCGCGCGCGCGCAGGAACTCGACCTCTGGTCCGACCTCGATCACCTCGCCGACAACCTCATGGCCCAGGTAGATATACCGCGATCCCCCCGCCAGTTGGCTGCTGGCGCGCAGGTCCGGCATCAGGTGGATCAGGTCCACATCTTCATCAGAGATGCCGGCGAGGATGTTGCGCACGCGCACCCAACGCTTGCCGGGCAGCGCCGGTTCACCAATATCCCGTGCGCGCAGCAGCGCGATGGGGCTAAAGTAGGCACGGCGCGAGGCGAGGCCCAGCACACGGGTGCCCGTCACGCGCACGGGGTGGGGGTCGAGATACACCGTCCACATCCTGATCACCTCCCAGGGGCCGCCGCGCCGGGAAGTCGGATGCCCCGGCACACGCTCGGACGCGGCGCCTCTGGCAGTGTAGCATGCACCTATCCCGCCCGCAACTGTCTGGGCCGGAAACGGTCTGAGCCGGAAGGAGAGCGGAGACGTTGCGCGCGGCGGCCACGGAGGGGGACGGCGGAGACACCGCCCCCCACACGAATGAACACCTGGAGTATCCGCCGTGGGAAGGTCCCATTCGCCCGCTCTGTGGCGCAGAATCCCCAGGCGTTGGGGGTGAGCCGCCATGTGCGGTATAATCGGGAGCGCCTGCGTCTTTTCTCTCTTCTCTATCGCTTTGCCGGATGGCCCGCTCGCGGGCCTCCAGAAGCACGAGGTCCCATGCAAACGCTCCAGCTTGCGCTCTTTCTGGTGATGCTTGAGCTGACGGTCGGCTCGTTTGTCAGCCTGGTCTTTCTCGATATGCGGCGCGACACCAGCCGCGGCTTTGTCATCTTCCAGGGCTGGCTCTATCTGATCTTTGCCGTGCTGACGTTGCTGGCGATGAACGCCTTCGCCACGCCACAGCTCGTCCAGGGCTATGGGCTGGATGATCGCTGGGTGCGCGCGCAAGGGCCAGTGGTGTTGCTCTTCGCCCTGCTGATGATCCCGTGGAATGTCTTGCTCTGGGCTGACCGCCCGCCGGAAGGCGCGAAGAAGGGCAAGCCGGCGCGTGGGCCGGCCTCTGGCCTAGCGCGGCTGCGCTTCGCCGTCGGCGCGCTCGGCGCGCTGGTCGGCATTGCCGCCCTCGTGGTGGATGGCATGGCCTATCGCACACTCGCCAGCAGCCACCTCAATGGCGCCTTCGTCGTGGCCTCGTTCTTGGCGGGTGGCCTCGCGCTTGGTGGCGTGATGACCGCAATGCTGCTCGGTCACTGGTACCTCAACACGCCCACCGCCTCGGGCAAGCCACTGGAGTTCGCGACCACACTGATGCTGGCGACGCTGACGCTGGAGTTGCTCTTCACGCTCTTCGTCGGCGTCAGCACTGCCCGGCCCACGCTGACGACGCACGTGCTCATCCCTGGCACGACGATTGGCACTTCGGGGGGCCGTGTGACCGTCATCACGCCCACACCCGTCCCCACCACCACGACCGCCAACGGCCACGCGCAGGCCATCACGGCGGCGAACGTGCGCCAAGCGCCGCTGACCACCGGCGCGATGTGGTGGCTCGAATTCGTGTTGGGCTTCGCCGCGCCGCTGGCGCTGGGCGCCATCGCGCTCTATCTGACACGCGGGCGGTCGTTCCAATCCGCCACGGGCATGCTCTATCTCTGTGTCTCATTCATCTTCATCGGTGAGATTCTTGGTCGCGGCCTGCTGGTCGCGCCGATCTTCTCGTAGTGAGATGCTCACCGCCCATGTGAAAGGAGCGAAGGAGCGAGATGTCCACCGCACACAGCATCAACCCCAGGATTTTTGGCGCATACGATATCCGTGGCATCTATCCCACCGACCTTGATGATGA
>JADMIN010000842.1 GCA_015478575.1 Ktedonobacterales bacterium
ACTCTCAACACACTGTATCGTCACGCTGCCATTCCGTGGCCGCCGCCAACTACCCCACAAGCGAATGGCTGAGTCTCTCTTACTTATTACGACATCGGCCCAGGAAGAGTTCCCAGCAGGCAAGGCGAAAGTACTATGCGGCGCGGGAAGGAACGGCGTGCTTGAGGTCATAGCAAAAGTAGGGCCAGAGAATCTTCTCTGGCCCTGCCGCCGCATGTCTGTGGTACGCCACGCGGCCCATCCGCCCGCTGACGCGCCGTTGATCGCGTCGCGCCGTTGATCGCGTCGCGCCGTTGATCGCGTCGCGCCCTTAGCCCAGTTGCGCCGCGACCAACTCGCTCGTCGTCTGAAGAGCGCCCACCAGGCGCTCGGCATCTTTGCCACCGCCCCGCGCCGAATCTGGTCGGCCTCCGCCCTTGCCCCCCAGCCGCTCGCCGAGCGCGGTCGCCAGTTTACCCGCGTGGAGGCCCCGCTTCGTCAGCGCCTCATCCACCGTGACGAGAAAGCCCGCGCGCCCCTCGAAACTCGCGCCCAGCACGATCACCCCAGAGCCAAGCCGGCTGCGCACCGCGTCACCCATCTCGCGGAGGGCGCGGTCGTCCGCCACCGAAACCACCGCCGCCACGTAGCGGACGCCGCGGACCTCGTCCGCCACCGCCGCCAGCCGGGCGGCCTCCTCGCGGGCCTGGCCGCGCTGGGCCTGGGCGAGTTGGCGCTGGGCCACGGCCAGGTCGTCCTGCAACTGGCGCACGCGGACCTCCAGCATCTCGGGGGGGGTTTGCAGGCGCTCCGCCAGCGAAGCGACGAGGTCGCTCCGCCCACGGAGATAGTCCTCCGCGCCCATACCCGTCAGCCCCTCGATGCGGCGCGTCCCCGTGCCGGTGCTCGTCTCTTGGGTGGTGAGATACATCCCGATCTGCCCCGTACCGTGGACGTGCGTCCCGCCGCACAGCTCCTTGCTCGGCCCCATCGTCACGACGCGCACCATATCGCCGTACTTCTCGCTGAACAGGGCCATTGCGCCGGTCGTTACCGCCTCTTTGTACGGCAGAATATCCGTCTGCACGTGCAGGTCGCTCAGCACCCAGCCGTTCACCCGACGGTCGATCTCGCGCAGCTCCTCTGGCGTCACGGCGCGGGGCAGATTGAAATCGAACCGCAGGCGGTCCGGAGCGACGAGGCTCCCCCGCTGTTCCACCTGCTCGCCCAACACCTCCTTGAGCGCGCGATGCAGCAGGTGCGTGGCGCTGTGGTTGCGCATCGTCGCGCGGCGCCGCTCCAGATCCACCGCCGCGCGCACCTCCGCGCCCACCCGCAAATGGCCCTCGCTCATACGCCCATACTGCACGATCAGGCCGGGAATGGGGCGCTTCGTGTC
>JADMIN010000115.1 GCA_015478575.1 Ktedonobacterales bacterium
GCTACGACGCCCACAAAAAGGTGATGGGGCGCAAGCGGCATCTCCTGGTGGATACGCAGGGGTTCGCCCTCAAAGTGGTCGTCTCGGCCGCCGATGTTCAGGACCGGGACGGGGCGCGCCTGGTGGCCCACGCGCCGCGCCTGTATGGGCCAGCGTTCCCCCGCTTGACCAAGCTGTGGGCGGATGGCGGCTCTAGTGGGCCGCTCGCTGACGAACTGCGCCAGCAGATGGGCTGGGACGTGGAGATCGTGAAGCGCTCCGACACGCAGCCCCCGGACACCTTTGCCGTCCAGCCGCATCGCTGGACCGTCGAACGCACCTTCGCGTGGTGGGGCGGCCTGCGTCGGCTGAGTCGGGACTACGAATACCAGGTTGAGTCGAGTGAGGCGTTGATCTATGCCGGCATGACGCGCCTCATGCTGCGGCGGATGACCCGGAACCCTTGCCCCCTTGCAGCCCGTTCGAGTCCGGCTGCGTAACTTTCAAGACGGTCTCTTACTGTGCAATGCACCTCAATTTCGTCACTTCTGTGCTATACTCGGCGGCATGAATGAATTAGAAGCCGCACAGCAAAAATTGCAGGCCCACGGTGGCTACAACTGGCTCCTCGAAGGGCCAGCGTTCTGGTCCGTGAAGGAAGTCATCGAAGAGCTGGCGAAGAATGGCAGGCGGGTGAGCGTCTCGACCGTTACCCGCTGGTTTCGTGGACTACCACATACCCAAGGAACGAAAGGCCGCGGCGGCTTCAGCGCCTCGAAGAACGACCTCATTCTCTTCTTTGCCGACCAGATGGGGCCACGCAACCGCAGGGCTGAGTAGTCGGTTGATACCCTCTAATCTCGTCAATATTTGATAATATCGTCAGCATCCGCTATACTGGCAACTATGATACGGCTGCCTTCTGATGATGTTACGGATCAGATGGGAACTGCGCTCGGGCGAGGGTATGCGGCACCGCTTGTGGGTTCCAGCGCAACTGAGCACATCCGCCAGGAGGCTGACACACTGCTTGTCCGCTGGCTCTTTGGCCCACCAGGCCTGCATATCCGCGATTACGCGGGCAGGTCGTCAACTGAGGCGGCAGTGACCATGCCTACAAATAGCGAGGAGCCCGAACATGGCGCGACTAGCCTTGTATCTGCGGCGTAGCGACCCCGGCGAAGAGAATAAGAACTACTCGATTGAAGACCAGCGTCTCTATCTGACCCAAGAGTGACCGGAATTTCGGAAGCACGAACTCGTGGCCGAATACTGCGATCCTGGCGGCAAGAGCTATACTGCGATCCTGGCGGCAAGAGCTATACGCTGAGCCGCCCGGTCTTCAACCACATGATGGAAGACGCGCGGGCGCGCAAGTTCGACCTGGTCACGGTGTGGATGTACGACCGCTTCAGCCGCATGCAGGATCAGCAAAGCGTCGCCATTTACCAATTGAAGAAGTACGGCGTCGAGGTGGTGAGCGCCACTCAGCCCATCCCTGACGGCCCGGTCGGCACGCTGATTCGCAACTCCTATGCGTTCGGCGCGGAACTCATGCTCTACCGCATCCGCGAGGGGACCTATCGTGGCAAGAAGCGCCGCGTGAAGAACAATAAGCTCCCCAACGCCGCTCTGCCAACCTATGGCTATGAGTTCGCCGACGCGACCAAGGCTCGCTATGTCATCGACGACCGCGTAGCGCCCATTGTGCGGCGTATCTACTCCATGGCGCTCGCTGGCGTCAAGCTCGGCGAGATCGCTCGCACCCTGACCGCGGAAGGCGTCCCGACGCCATCGCAGTATCACCATGAGCGTGGCTGGCCAACGCCGCGCATCATTCCTGCCACCACCTGGAGCCACGCGACCACGCATAAAATTCTTACCAACACGGCCTACGTTGGCCGCCTTGTGGGCTTCCGCACGCAGGTGCGAACTGGAATGAGCGTGCATCTAGTGACGGGAGAAAATGTGCCCGTCGAGCGCCGCATCGTGCGTGACGAGACCAATCCAGACCGTGTCGTGTATGGCGAGGATGTCTGCCCCAGGCTCATTGGCGACGCCACCTTTGACGCCGTCCAAGTGGTCCTTGATCGGAACAGGGTCGAATCGCGGCGGAGGCTACACAACCCCGAAGCGCTCCTGCTGAGGAATGGCTTCGCTAGGTGTAGCTACTGCGATGGGAATATGGTGGCAACCTGGTCAAAGGCCGGTGGCTACTATCTCTACCAGTGCAGTCGTAATCGGACGGATACTGGCAAGCGGTGCCCTGAAGAGGGCCGCTTCTCGTGGCGCGCGTCAACGCTCGACGACCTCATGTGGCGCGCGGTCATTGCGGTCTTCGAGCGCCCTGAGGTGGTCGCGGCGAAGTACGCTGAATACAAAGCTGACAAGGCCACCGGGTTGGTGATCGAGCATGACCGAGTGGTGGTGTTGGAGCAGATGCTTCAGGAGGCTGAGAGCAAACGACTGCGCAACACAGCGCTTGCGAGCAATGAAGACGACGACGAGCAGCGGGCGGAGTATCAGCGGATCGCCACCGAGGCGGCGCGGAGTAAGCGCGGCATCACCAAAGAAATGGAGGCGCTCCGCGACGTGCTTGCGACCAAGGAGTGGGGCGACCACGTGTTGGATAGCCTGGCTGCGAAGGGTGAGCGCGCCGTCGAACACTTGAGGAGCGCCGATTTTGATGACAAGCGCCGTACCCTTCTGGCCCTGGACGCCAAGCTGTATGTGCGGCGAAAAGGCGACCTCGATGCGGTGGCGTTCGCGTGCCGGCTAAGCGAACGGTTCGATCCCACGGCGCTTTCTGTCCAGAGCCATTTGTGACAATTGCCGGTATAGTAATCCGCGCCCAACTCGTCGAGTGCCAGGTCACGCTGGCCAGGCACATGCGCGCCGTCGAGAATGGAGAGGATGCCCTGGGCGGCGGCGCGGCGGCAGATTTCCGCCACGGGGAACGTCAGCGCGGTTGGCGAGGTGATGTGGCTGAGCACGATCGCGCGTGTGTGTTCCGTTACCCCCTGCCAGATGTGCTCCACCACCGCCGCCGTATCGATGAGGGGCAACGCGATGGGTTGGGAGCGATAGTGGCGCCGACCCGCTCACAGAGCAACGGTCCAGGTGCGCTCGACGGCGCCGTACTCGTGGTCGGTGCCCAGCACCTCATCTCCCGGCGCCAGCGAGAGCGACCGCGCGACGATGTTCATGCCATGCGTCGCGTTGGGTACGAAGACGAGGTTCGCGGCGTCGGTGCCGACGTACTCACCAAGCGCGGTTCGCGCCTCAGCCAGCAGCGCGGTGAGCCGCCGCCCAAGGAACTCGACCGGCTCGGCCTCCAACTCCCGCTGCCAGCCCTGGTAGGTCTCGAAGACTGGACGTGGGCAGGCGCTATAGCTGCCGTGGTTGAGGAAGGTCACGTCAGGCCGCAACAGGAACTCCCGCCCAGCCTCCGCGAGCGGAGTGGCGGATGCCTCACTGGTCTCACGCATGCGTCTCTAGCTTCCCCTGGCTCTCAGTAAACGATCCGCGCTCGCAACGAGAAGATGTGGGTCCGCGTGCCTCGCCCCGCGCGCGGTACGGGCGAAGCCTTGCGGTGCCCCCTTACTGTGCCTACGTGATGTACTACAGAAAGTGCGGGGCAACCTCTTCGGCGAAGCGGTGGAGCGGCGCATGGTCGTATGCCACACGCGGAAACGAGACAATCACGTAGTTGATGCCAGCATCCACGCGCGCCCGCACGTGCTCGCGGATCTCGTCCACGGTGCCGATCTTGACGTTCTGGGCGAACAACTCGTAGGTCAGGCCCATCGCGGTGTAGGCTTTCTCGGTCGCCTTGCGCGGGTCTTCGCCCGGCTGAATAAAGGCCACGATGATGTTGCTGGAACGAATGATGTCGTCGTAGGGGCGGCCCACGGCCTCGCAATGGCCGCGGAGTACGCCGAGTTTCTGACGGATAGTCTCCGGCTCGCCCCCGATGTTGCAGGCGTCCCCATAGCGTGCCACCAGCTTGAGTGTCACTTGCTCACCGCTGCCGCCGATCCAGAGCGAAGGATGCGGCTTCCGCGCACCCTTGGGTTGGTTGATGGGCCGCTCGATGTGGTGATACTGGCCGGTGAAGGTCGGCTCCTCTTCTGTCCACATCTTGACCAGAATCTCGGTGGCCTCGCGGAAGGCACGCATGCGGTCGCGCGTCTCGGGGAAGCCATAGCCATAGGCGCGCCACTCGTGCTCGTACCACCCCGCGCCGATGCCACAGTAGAGCCGCCCGTGACTCATCACGTCTATGGTCGAGGCCATCTTGGCGAGCAAGGCGGGATTGCGATAGCCAAGACACGTGACCATCTGGCCGACATTGACGCGCTGGGTGTCGCGGGTGAGTGCGGCGGTGATGCTCCACGCCTCGAAGCAGGTCTCCTGTACAGGGAGGGGAACGGTATGGAAGTGGTCGAAGATCCAGATGCTCTCGTAAGCCGGCAGCGCGTCGGCGGCTTTGGCCACGCGCGTCATCGCCTCATACTTCTCCTCAGGATCGGCGATTTCCACCAGATCCATGCGCCAACCCTGCGGCACGAAGGTGCCGAAACGTACGCTCATGCTCTCGCTCTCCTCTGTTGTGTGGCCACACGTGCCAGAACGGTGCGCCAGCATGGTTTATCACCGGCAGGCGCGCCGCATGCGGTCCTTCCCAAAGTGTAGCGGCATGTCGCGCGGGGCGGCAACAATCCGATACGGGGGCGGGATCCGCCGCGGCCTCTGGGCGGCCCGCATGGATAGCCAGCCAGCGTCTTTAGAGTGCGATATGCGTGCCCAGGCCCAGCTCGCGCGCCCGTGTGGAGGCCAGTTGTGCCACGGCGATATCCTGCGCGGCGTTCCCGACCGACTTGAAGAAGGTCACCTGTGTCTCATCACGTCGGCCAGGGATCCGGTCCAGCGCGATCTCGCCCAGTTCGGCGACGACGTGGCCCTCGTCTATCAGCCCGTCAGCGCGGGCCAGCACGAGGTCGCCCGCCTCAGCCCAGGCCGCCTGGCGCTGGTCTACGATGACGCGGGCACGGGCCACCGTCTCCCCCGGCACCTCGCGCCGCGTTGGCAGGTGAGCGCCGATGCCATTGATGTGGGTGCCGGGCCGCACGTCGGCATCAGCGAAGAGAGGCACCGGCGACCCAGTTGCGCAGCAGACGATATCGGCCTCGGCCAGCGCCGCGCGCGCGGTGGGCGCCACGCGCACGTCCACCGGGATGGGTGTGCCGAAGGTGCGCAGTTCCTGAGCCAGTTGTTCAGCGTGCGCGCTGGTGCGATTGACGATCCAGACGCGCGTGATGCGCCGGGCGGCACAGACGGCCCAGGTCTGTGCGAGCGCCTGGGCACCCGCGCCAAAGAGCGCCAGCACATGCGCATCCGCCCGCGCCATCAGGTGTGTGGCGACGCCAGAGGCCGCGCCGGTGCGCAGTGCCGTGAGATAGGCCCCGTCCATCAGCGCCAGCGGCTCGCCCGTGGCGGCATCGAAGAGCAGCACCAGCGCTTGGATGGCGGGTAGGCCGTGCTGTGTGGGATTGCTGGGCACGAGCGTCAGCACTTTGACGCCCAGCGCGCCGGTCTCAGGCAGATATGCGGGCATGACGAGGCAGAGATCATCCGCGGCGGAGAGGGGAATATGCGGGCGCAACGGCACAGTGGCGCGCCCGGAAGAGAGCTGCGCGAAGGCCGCGGCCACCGCCTCCATCGCCGCCTCCATGGGTACGGCTTGGCGCAACTCGTCGCGCGTGAGGATCAGCATCGCGTATCGCTCCCCTCTCTATCTCTTCGGCCAACGCTCTCGGCACACCCCTTGAGCGTTGCCTCTATTGTATCTGAAGGACGGTGAGTGGTAGAGCAGGTACGGCAATGGCGAGGACCGCGCTTTTGGCGAGCGTGCGCGCCAAGAGCACGGCCAAGAACGCGGTGCGGCTCGCGTCTATACGATCAGGCTATACTCTCAGGTAGCGGGCTTGGGCTGCCCGCCACAAGGTGAGGAGTGGCACATGGCATCCGATGAGACGGGCGGGCGAAGGATGAAGCTGGGCTGGCTGGCCCCACTCGATGAGAGCGCCAGTTCGGGCACGGCGCCGCGCTTTCGTGACGTGCTGGCGATGGCCCAGGCCGCCGAGGACATTGGCCTCGATTCATTCTGGCTGGCGGACCATTTCTTCTACCAGCCACCGGAAGGGCCAGCGGTTGGCCAGTGGGAGGCGCTCACCTTTCTGAGCGCGCTGGCCGCCATCACCTCGCGCATCCAGCTTGGGCCGATGGTCGCCGCGACCGCGTTTCGTAATCCCGCCTTGCTGGCGAAGATGGCCGCTAGCCTCGACGAGATCAGTGATGGCCGCTTTATCCTCGGTATCGGTGCTGGCTGGCACGAGCCAGAATACCGCGCCTTCGGCTATCCCTTCGACCATCGCGCCGCCCGCTTTGAGGAGGCGCTTCAGATTGTCGTGCCACTGCTGCGCGAGGGGCACGTGGACTTTACGGGACACTACTCCCAGGCGCGGAATTGTCCCTTGCGCCCGCGTGGCCCCTCGCCTAGAGGGCCACGCTTCCTGATCGGAGCCAAGCGCCCACGCATGCTGCGCCTCGTCGCGCGCTATGCTGATGCGTGGAACACCGCCTGGCACACGCAGCCGGAGCAGGTGGCCGCGGCGTGGAGCGAATTGCTGGCGGCCTGCGCTGAGGTGGGGCGCGACCCGGCGACGTTGGAACTGACGGCGGGTGTGCCACTGCGCATCACCCTGCCTGGTGAGACGCCACCATCGGACGAGAAAGCGATCACGGGCACACCAGAGCAGGTGGCTGAGGCGCTGCGCGGCTTTGCCGCGGTAGGCGTGCGGCACGTGATCGTCGTGCTGGAGCCAGATGGTCTCGATGGCCTGGCGCGTTTTGGCCGCGTTGTCGAACTCCTGGACCAAGACTCCTGATGGCGCATCCCCTTCCCAGCGTGGGAGGCGAGCGTGCGTACGCGAGCGTGCGGCTTGACCAGAGCCGGTATACTGAGGTCTATAGCCGGGAAGCGATAGGGCTGTGGGTGAGGGGACGACCAAGGCGCGTGGTGGAGCATCGAGAAGAGGGAGGCTTGCATGGCACGGAGCTGGCTCAGGCGGGGGCAGCCACTGACGACATCACCACGCGGCGCGGAGACGCCACCAGCCGCTGGCCCCCAGCGCACGCTGAGCG
The DNA here is from genome assembly GCA_015478575.1 of Ktedonobacterales bacterium. GTDB lineage: Bacteria > Chloroflexota > Ktedonobacteria > Ktedonobacterales > JADMIN01 > JADMIN01. The sequence continues at coordinate 7,186 of JADMIN010000115.1, forward strand.
CGATGGGGGACCTCTATCAGCAAGCCACCTGGGATCACCTCGCCTCTGAGCGGCACGAGGCGTTGCTCGCGCCCTATGCCACGATACTTGCCCCCGCGGAGGAGCGCCCTGGAG
>JADMIN010000843.1 GCA_015478575.1 Ktedonobacterales bacterium
GAGCGCACGGCGTAGGCGCCCACCTCGGTGGCGCCAGCGCCCACGCACCGCCCGACGGGACATCAACCGCCGCGCGGCGCATCTCAACCCGATCAGCACCGCCTGGGCGCGCGGCGCGTACACCCGCTGGGGCGCGACTGGTATACGCTAACTGGTATACAACTTGCATCCCGGCGCACCTGCGGTCGGCCAGCCGCCGTCCGCCTGACTCTGGCGCGACGCACAGGGGTATGATGGGCTACTCGTCAGGGCCAATTCTGGTACTTCCGAGCGATAGCTGTCGAGTTGCGTGACACAACCGTTTGAATGGTAACACTCGCGGGCATCGCCGGCGCCCGCCGCGCTCAGGAGTCTAGAACGATCCGAAGGCCAGGAGTACACAGGTTCGTATGAGCACGTCCACGTTCGTCTGTCTGTACGGACACTTCTACCAGCCGCCACGCGAGGACCCGTTTACCGGGCGTATTCCACGCGAGCCGGGAGCCACGCCGTACGACAACTTCAACGAGAAGATCTACGACGAGTGCTATCGCCCGAACGCGGAGCAAGGTAACTTCGAGTCCATCAGCTTCGACCTGGGACCGACGCTGGCGATGTGGCTGGAACAGCACCACCCCGACGTGCATCAGCAGATCGTCGCGGCGGACCGGCGCAATGTCGAACGCTATGGCGTCGGCAACGCGCTGGCGCAGGCCTTCAACCATACCATCCTGCCGCTGGCGACGACGCGCGATAAGCGCACGCAGATCGCCTGGGGGCTGGCCGATTTCGCGCGGCGCTTCGGGCGCGCGGCGGATGGGATGTGGCTGGCCGAGACGGCGGTGGACCTGGAGACCCTGGACCTGCTGGCGGAGCGGGGCGTGCGCTACACCGTGCTCGCACCCTGGCAGTCCGCCGAGGCGATTGACCCGACCGAGCCGTACCACGTGCGCCTGCCGAGCGGGCGTGAGATCGTGGTGTTCTTCTACAACGGCCCCCTGAGCGGCGGCGTGTCGTTCGACTGGGATACGACCTGCAACGCGGATTCGTTCGCGGCGTCGTACCTGCCCAACCATCTCAACGGCGCCAAGCTGGCGCGCCAGGAAGACCAGCTCATCGTCGTGGCGACGGACGGCGAGCTGTACGGCCACCACAAGCCCTGGTGCGATCAATTCCTCGCGCACCTCGTCCGCGAGGGAGCGAAAGCGTTTGGCTTCGAGGTGGTCTCGCTGGGGCGCTACCTGCGCGACCACCCGCCGGCGCGTGAGGTGTCGCTGCGCGTGCCGAGCGCGTGGAGCTGCGCGCATGGCGTCGCGCGCTGGGGCCAGGGCTGCGCGTGCACGGAAGGCGATGCCGCGTGGAAGCCGGCGCTGCGCCGCGCGCTGGATACGCTCGCCG
>JADMIN010000844.1 GCA_015478575.1 Ktedonobacterales bacterium
CGCGCCTAAATCTGTTCGAGATAGCGGCGGCGGTCCCAGTTGGTGACGGCTTTGTCGTACTCCTTGACTTCCCAGCGCCGCGTGGCGACAAAATGCTCCACAAAGTCCTCGCCCAGGTACTCCTGCGCCAGCTCGCTGCGCTCCAGCAGGTCGGTGGCCGCTGCCAGCGTGCGCGCCAGCGGCCGGATGTGGCCTCGCTCGATGGCGCGCGTCACCGTCTCGCTGTCGTAGGCGTTGCCCTGCAAGCGCTCCGGCAGTTCCAACTGCCGCTCGATGCCGTAGAGACCCGCGGCCAGCGTGGCGGCGAACACCAGGTAGAAGTTGGCGTCGGCTCCCGGCACGCGGTTCTCGATGCGGATGGCACGCTTGCCGGCGTTGATGATGCGGATGGCGCAGGTGCGGTTATCCAGGCCCCAGGTGGTGTTGAGCGGCGCCCAGGTGCCTTCCACGTAGCGCTTGTACGAGTTGATGACCGGGGCGTACAGGGCCATGCATTCCGGCAGTTTGTCCAGCACGCCGGCCAGGAACTGGCGCATCAGCGCTGACATGTGTCCCTCGGCGCTCTCCTCCCAGAACAGGTTGCGCTCGCGGCTGCGGTCCCACAGGCTCAGGTGTGAATGCCCGCTGCTGCCGTCCTCCTGGTCGCTCCATTTCGCCATGAAGGAGGCCGTCAGGCCCAGCTGGTGGCAGATCTCTTTGACGCCCGCCTTGAAGAGCATGGTCTGGTCCGCCGCCGCCAGCGCCTCGTCGTAGCGCAGGTTCATTTCGTACATGCCGGGGCCGTGTTCGCGGTTGTAGCCTTCGATGACAATGCCGTAATCGCGCATGGCGCGCGCGATGCGACCCAGCAGGTGGTCGTCGGCGCTGGCCTGGCTGATGGAGTAGCAGTTGAAGCCGGGATTGAGCGGGGTCAGAGCCGGCCCGTAGTCCTTCTCGCGCAGTGAGACCATGCTTTCGCGGAAGAAGCGAAACTCCAGTTCGGCGGCGCTGCAGACCTCGAAGCCCTGGGCGCGCGCGCGTGCCACCACCTTTTGCAGCACGTAGCGCGGCGAGATGGTGACGGGTGCGCCCTGCTCGCTCCACAGGTCGCACACGCAGGAGGCCACGCGCTCTTCCCAGGGCACCAGCGCGAAGGTGGAGAGGTCGGGTTTCATGACGATATCGGCAAAGCCATGCTCCCAGTTGCTGAACGTGAGGTTGGGCAGCACGTTCTCGGCGATGTCCCAGCCAAAGAGTACGTCGCACTGCGCAAAGCCCTCCTCCAGCGAGTGCAAGAAATGCGGCGCGGCCACGCGCTTGCCGCGATAGACGCCCTCGATATCGGGCGTGCCAATTTTGACGTAGTCGACCTGTCCTGAGTCGATGAGCTGTTTCAC
>JADMIN010000116.1 GCA_015478575.1 Ktedonobacterales bacterium
TGAGTGTACTGCCCATAGTCGCCGTCAATGTCGCCAGCTATGAAAACCTGCTGAATCAGCGAGAAACCACCATCGCGGGCGCGGGCGCCCTGCTCGGTGGCATCGCGCTGGGTGGGGCGACGGCGGGCGTGCTCGGCACACGCACCCGGCGCGGCGCCAGCGTCTCGGGGGCGGTCGCCGCGGGCGGGGTGGCCGCCGCGCTCTATAGCGCGACGCTGTTGGGGCTGATGATGGGCGCCTCGCGGCTTGACCTCACACCGCCCCTCATCACCGTGGCGCCCCTGCGCGTCACGCTGGCTATCGTCTTCCTCGCCGCGCTGCTGCTGCTCACGGCCATCACCGCCGGATCGCTCGTCAGTCGGCGCGCGCGCCCCGCCGCACACCTCGCCGCCGCACACCTCGCCGCCGCACACCTCGCTGCCGCGCGCCGCCCACTCGTGGACCAGCGCGTGCCACTAGGCGCGCCGAGGCTGCCCACCCCCAGCCGCGCTTCTGTCCCACCACAGGACCGCCCGCCGGGGCCGCCGCGCCGACCCGCGCCACCACCACCCTCCTCACGCCAGCAAAGCGAGCGCTATCCCCCTCAGCCGCGCTCCGTGCCGCCCCCCCCAGACGGCCGCTCATCTCTGCCCGTGCGCCGTCCAGCGAGCTATTCCGACCGTCGCGGCGACACGCGCCGCTGATGTGCCGCCGCCCATCACGAGGAGAGGTATCTATTCATGGCACGCCTGATCTTTCTCGGCACCGCCGCCGCGCTGCCCCAAGCGGACCGCGCGAATACGATGCTCGCGGTCTTTGCCGGTGGCCCAGAGGATGCCACGGCCGGCCTGCTGGTGGATTGCGGCAGCGGGGTCTATGACGCGCTGCTGCGCGCCAACATCGGCCCTGATGCCATCAGCGACCTCTACATCACGCATGCCCATATTGACCACATCGGCGGGCTGCCCTCGCTCATCGAGAGCTACCGGCTTGGCGGACGGCGCGCGCCCCTGCGCATCTGGGCGCTGCCCGAGGTAGTGGAGGTCGCCCAGCGCATTGTGGAGGTCTTCGGCTACGAGTTGACCCTAGAGAGTTGGACCTTTCCCCTCACCTTCACCGGCGTGGAGGAAGGTGACCAACTCACCCTCGGTGGCATGCCCGCGCGCATCGCCCGCATGCGGCATACGGTTCCCGCGGCGGGTATCCGGCTCGCGTTACCGGGTGGTGATCTCACCTATACCAGCGACACCCAGCCCAATCCAGCGATCCAGCGCCTCGGTGCCGGCACCCGCCTGCTCATCACGGAATGCACCTTCACCCAGCGCGCCATCGCCGAGGCGCGCCAATCCAAACACATGACCGCCACCGAGGCCGGAGAACAGGCGACCGCGTGTCAGGCGCGGATGCTCGCGCTGGTCCACGTCGGTCTCAGTGAGCACGTCACCGTCGCCGATCTCCACGCCGAGGCCGCCCAGTCCTTCGCTGGCCAAGTCCTCATCCCCCGTGACGGCGAGCGGCTCGATCTGTGATCTCGCTCACACCACACGCATGGGGCGGCTATGCCCCCCACAGGTGTGGTACACTGCCGTGGGTGCGGGCAGGCGCCCATAGTTCAATCAGCCGCTCGGAGACTGTGCGGGCGGCTCCAACCGCGTGACGAAAGAGGAGAGGATATGTTCCAGGATCCAAACCACCCCGATGTCCAGCAATTGGCGGCGCATCATGACGCGGGCACCCACGCGACCATTCCCCCAGAACAGGCCGCTGACGCCGTTCAGGCCTTCCACCAGCAAGCTGACCCCCAAATGGTCCAGCAAGTCACGGACGAGCACTACGAGCAGATGACGGCGGCGCAGCTTCAGGCCACCGCGCAACAGTTCCACGACAAGATCGCGACGGTTGCCACCTCCTCGCCTGAGGCCGCGCAGCTCGCGCGGATTGATCCCGCCAGCGCGACCCCCCAGCAAGTCTCCGCGATGCACCGCTTCTTGAGCACGCAACATCCCGAGCTGATGCGCGATGTGCTGCTCGCTGGTGGCGCCATCGCCGTCGGCGCGCTGGCCGCCTTCGCCGCGCGCCGCTACCTCCGCTCGCACGGTCGCTAGCCCAGACGGCGCCCCACTTCCGGCGGAGAGCGCATGCGGCGCTCCCCGCTGGGGCCCCTTTCCCCTGCCGCGCATGGTCTCCGCGCGAGTCCCACCATGCTCGCGCGGCCTGAGACACCACGTGTGTCGCATGGTATACTGAAGTACACGGCATGGAACGTCTGTTCAGTGGCGCGAGGAGCGGTGGCGCGAGGAGCGGCAGTGGGAGTCGAGCGCATGAACGACCGCATAGTCTCGCCGGGCCAGGGCGATGAGGATTTCCAGGAGACGAGCCTCCGCCCCCGTCGGCTGGACGATTACATCGGTCAGGATCACGTCAAGGGCAACCTCCAGATCCTGCTCGAGGCCGCGCGCAAGCGCGGCGAGGCCCTCGATCACGTCCTCCTCTACGGGCCGCCGGGGCTGGGCAAGACCTCCCTCTCGCTCATCATCGCCACCGAGATGGGCGTGAACATCCGCATGACCTCCGGCCCCGCCATCGAGCACGCGGGCGACCTCGCCTCCATTCTGACCGCCTTGGAAGCGCACGATGTCCTCTTCATTGACGAGATCCACCGCCTCAGCCGCGTCGTCGAAGAGCGGCTCTATTCCGCGATGGAAGACTTCGCGCTCGACCTGATCATTGGCAAGGGGCCTTCCGCCCGCAGCGTGCGCCTGCCACTCCAGCCCTTCACCGTCGTCGGCGCCACCACCCGTATCGGCGCCTTGACCGCGCCGCTGCGCGACCGCTTCGGCGCCATCTACCGGCTGGCCTACTACGATGAGGCCGCGCTGACGCGCATCCTGCGGCGCTCGGCGCGCATCCTGCACGTGGAGATGGACGAGCCAGGCACCACCGAGATCGCCCTGCGCGCCCGTGGCACCCCGCGTATCGCCAACCGGCTGCTCCGCCGAGTGCGCGACTATGCCCAGGTCCGCGCCGATGGCGTCATTACGCGCCAGGTCGCCCACGCCGCGCTGGAGGCGCTAGAGGTAGACGAGCGCGGACTCGACCCCCATGACCGCATGATCCTCCAGACGATCATCCAGAAGTTCGATGGCGGCCCCGTCGGCATCGAGACACTGGCCGCCAGCACGAGCGAAGAGGTCGAGACCATCGAGGATGTCTACGAGCCATACCTCCTCCAGCTTGGCTTCCTCGCGCGCACGCCCCGTGGCCGCATCGTCACACGCCTGGGCTTCGAGCACCTCGGCCTGCCCTATCACACCAATCCAAGCGCGCCCACCCTCTGGGAGCCTGTGCCTGAAGAAGGCTGACACGAAGCGAGCTGACACGAAGAAGGCTGACATCCGGCGGCTTCCCCACCTCTCCCCAGCCCGCTTTCTCCACGCGCACCACGCCCCGCCGGGGAAATCCGCCAGGGGATTCCTGATCGTGCTTCCCGCCACGCCGCTCGCCACGCTTTGCGTGCCCGCCTGGCGTGTGATACAGTGTGAGCGTCGCCCGCCAGCGGCCACCAGTGCGGCGGCGCGCGCGACCGGAAAGGGGAAGCACATGAGCGAGCAACGCCAAGATCAACTCATCCGCGCCCGTGCCTGCCCGCGAGCGAGGCTGCTCATCAGAGATCGTGGTACACATTCTTGAGGAGCTTCCCTTGCCGAGCGGGCGCGGATGTCGTGATGACATCCGCGCTTTTCTTTTGCCTACTCGCCCCCCTCCACAAAGAAGAAGAGCGTAGAGACGCGACGAACGTCAGCACAGAGAACGTCAGCACAGAGAACGTCAGCACAGATGCGCGCGCTGGCACGGTAGGGCCGAGCGTGTGGAGCAGACGAGGACACAGATGATTAGCGGAAAGATTTTCAAAGCCTATGGCTGGCCGGAAGGCAAGGTCATCGGCCTAGCGAAGGCCGCGGCGGAGTCGCTGGCGGGCGCTGGCTTGGAACGCGCTGCCGTGCTCGCATGGCTCGAATCCGTGCGCGCCGAGCCGGGCAAATGTCTGGCTGATCCCGCCCTAGCGGCGCTCGCCCGCGAGTGCCTGCGGCGCGCGGCGGAGCAGAGCGCCCCAGTGGATGACGCGCTGCGCGCTCGCCCACTCGGCTATACCGTCTGGGGGCAGCCGCTGATTGATCCGCGGGCGGTGGCGCAGATGGAGCAGGCATTGCGGCTGCCAGTTGCGGTCACCGGTGCGCTGATGCCCGACGCGCATGTAGGCTATGGCCTGCCCATCGGCGGTGTGCTGGCCACGCACGAGGCCGTCATCCCCTATGCCGTCGGCGTGGATATCGCGTGTCGCATGCGCCTCTCGGTCTACGCCGTCTCGCCCTACGTCCTGGGCCAGCGGCACAACCAACTCAAGCAGGCTCTCCTCACGCGGACACGCTTCGGCCAGGGAGCCGAGTGGGAGCGCGGCGATGTGCCAGAGCATCCCGTGCTGGATGACCCCGCCTGGGAAGCGACACGGCTCTTGAAGTCGCTGCAACTCAAGGCGAAGCGCCAGCTCGGCACATCCGGCACCGGCAACCACTTCGTCGAGTGGGGCCTGTTGCGCCTGCCGACGGATGCCGTTGACCTGGGGCTGAAGGCGGGTGCCTACCTGGCGCTGCTCTCGCACAGCGGCTCGCGGGGAGTCGGCTTCAAGATCGCCAACACCTACACCGAGATTGCCGCGCGGCTGCATCCAGCGTTGGATGACAGTGCCCGGCACCTCGCCTGGCTGCCGCTGGCGAGCGAAGTGGGGCAGGAATACTGGATGGCGATGGAACTGGCGGGCCGCTTCGCCTCCGCCAACCACGAGATCATCCACCAGCGCGTCGCGCGCGCCGCCGGGTTGCGCGAGGTGGCGGTCGTCGAAAACCACCATAACTATGCCTGGCGCGAGACCCTCGCGGATGGCTCGCCGGTGATCGTCCATCGCAAGGGCGCCACTCCGGCCGGGCCAGGCGTTCTGGGCGTGATTCCTGGCTCGATGGGGGATGCCGGGTATGTTGTGCGTGGCCGCGGCCAGCACAGCGCGCTCAATTCCGCCTCGCACGGCGCGGGCCGGGCGATGAGCCGACGCGCGGCCATCGCCTCGCTGACCAAGCCGGCCCGCGATGCCTATCTGCGCGAGCGAGGTATCACCCTGCTTGGGGGCGGCCTAGACGAGGCGCCCCAGGCCTACAAGGATATCACCACCGTCATCGCCGCCCAGGATGACCTGATCGAGATCGTCGGCACGTTCAGCCCGCGCGTCGTGCGCATGGCCGACGAGCCAGGCGAGTTCTGAGCCGCTCCCCTCCCACCTGCGAGGCGGGGAGCCTCAGGCTCCATGCCCCACGGTACAGTGCCGTCGGTGCCACGCCTCACGAGAAGGCGCTCAGGCCGGTGATGGCCTGGCCGACAATCAGGGTATGGATCTCATCAGTGCCTTCATAGGTATAGACCGATTCCAGATTGTTCATGTGGCGGCTGATCGGATACTCCAGCGTGATCCCGTTCGCGCCGAAGATGCCACGCGCCTCGCGCGCGGTCTTGAGCGCCTCGCGCACATTGTTGCGCTTGGCCAGCGAGATCTGCACCGAATGCGCCTGGCCAGCATCCTTCAGCCGACCCAACTGTAGCGCCAACAACTGCGCTTTGACCAGCTCGGTCGCCATCATAGTCAGCTTCTGCTGAATCAACTGGAAGCCACCAATGGGCCGGTCAAACTGCACACGTGACTTCGCGTAGTCCACCGCCGCCTCGAAGCACGCGCGTGCCGCGCCATTCGCGCCCCACGCGATGCCATAGCGCGCCTCATCCAAACACGAAAGGGGGCCACGCAGACCGCGCACGCCCGGCAGCATGCTCTCCGCTGGCACGCGACAATCGGCGAAGTGCAGCTCCGACGTCACCGACGCCCGCAACGAGATCTTGTGCGTCACATCGCTGGTGGTGAAGCCCGCTGTGCCCCGCTCGACAACGAAGCCGCGGATGCCATCCTCGGCCTTGGCCCAGACCACCGCCACATCGGCGATGCCGCCATTGGTGATCCACATCTTAGTGCCGTTGAGCACATACGTGTCGCCGTCGCGCCGCGCGGTGGTGCGCATGCCAGAGGGATTGCTGCCGAAATCCGGCTCGGTCAGCCCAAAGCAGCCGATGAATTCGCCCGCCGCCATCTTGGGCAGATATTTCCGCTTCTGCTCCTCGGTGCCGTACTTCCAGATAGGGAACATCGCCAGCGATCCTTGCACGGAGACAAAGGAACGCAAGCCACTATCGCCCGCCTCCAGTTCCTGGCAGGCCAACCCATAGCAGACCGCGCTCAGCCCCGCGCAGCCATACCCCTCCAGATGCATACCGAGCAGCCCCAGCCCCGCGATGTCGGGAATCAGTTCTTTGGGGAACGTGCCCGCCTCGAAGTGCTCCCCAATGACCGGCAGAATGCGCTCGCGCACGAAGGCGCGTACCGTATCGCGTACCAGACGCTCATCCTCTCTGAGCAGCCCGTCAATCTGATAGAGATCCGTCGCCGGCGGCAGCGCTGGCTCCGCATGTTTCGTCGCTGGCTCGCTCTGCGTTGAGCGCTCGGATATCGTATCTGCCATAGCTCTACTTCCTCTTCTCTGCTCACGACTCTGGCCAGGCGCGCGTCGTCCGCGCGGGGGCCACACCGGCCACACCGGCGCGGGTTCACCCCATCGGCCCACTCTCCGCCACGCGACCACCGGCCGCGCTCGCCCGACAGTGGATTGTACCATGCGTGGGTGGCCCGTGGGCGAGCGTATCCCCTCCCACTCGCCGCCACATGCGCGTGGCGCGACCCGCGTACCCTGTCCACTGGGGTGTGACCGGCGCGCACACTGGCTCGTTCCCAGAGGCAACAGGGAGGGAGCCTGGGGCCGGGAACGCTGACGGAGGGAACCGCCCGCCAGCGTATCGCCCGCATCGCCCACTGAGCGCCGATCTTCCACCCACACCAGCCACCCACGGCCCAGAGCAGCCACTTGGGAGCAACGGTGATGCCGTTTGACCCCCCATGCGCCAGCCGGGTACACTAGAGGTCAGACGCTTTATTGTTGAGGAGTGCCAGCATGTGGCGAGAGCGCGAGGGCGCAGTATGAGCGAGGACGAGCGCACGGGCGCTATCATGCCTTCCGCGAGCACGACACCCGCGAGCACGACACCCGCGAGCACCGCAGCCAAAGCGCCCGGGGGCGGGCCGCGCGCCGCGCGCCGGGAGCGAAGCGACGCATATGTCGCATTTTTTCAAAATCTGAAGCAA
>JADMIN010000845.1 GCA_015478575.1 Ktedonobacterales bacterium
GGCAACTTGATGCGGCGCGGCTGGTGGACGACGGTGTAGACCATCGCTTGCGTCGTCATGGGAATATCCTTTCCGGGAGCGGGCGAATGCATTCGCGCCTAGGGGCCTGCGGGAGAGCGCGGGCGGTTGAAACCGCGCCTCAGGCGCCCTGCGCGGACTGGGTTTCGTTCCCCTCTCCACGCTTGCGTGGGGAGGGGTCAGGGGTGGGGCCAACCCGCGCCCTCACAGCGCCATGCTTTGTTTGCGCGCCAGATATTCTAGCTTGCCGATCATGTTTTCGATGACCTCCGGCCAGAGGTAGTCGTGCGCCGTCTGGTGGCCGGAATGGCGGATCTTCTCGCGCTCCTCAGGCTGGCGCGCCAGGTACGAGAGGTAGCCGACGATCTCATCGGGGTCTTCGCTATCCAGCGCGACGGCGTTCTCGAAGCTGATCGCGTAATCTTCGCCGGTCGAGCCGGTGAAGGCGATGCCACAGGCCGCCATCACTTCCAGGCCGACCAGCCCAAAGGGTTCGTGGCCGGAATTCGCCAGCGTCGCATCGGCGGTGGCGTAGCACAGGCGCACAAATTCCTCCGGCACGAAGAAGCGCAGATTATAGACATCCGCGTCGCCCGCGTCGCGCAGCAGTTGGAAGCATTCCTGAAGCGTCGGGCGCTTGGCGGTGACATCGCGCACCGTCAGCCCCAGGTGGCGAGCGCGGCTCAGCACTTCCCCGCCATGCGGCTCGATGCCGCCGCGAATCATCATCTTCATCGGCTGGCCGCTATACTTCAGGCGCGCGGCGGCCTCAATCGCCATCAGCCAGCGCTTGTCAGGATCGAAGCGGCCAATCTTGAACAAAAACTGCGCGCTGGGGTCCTGCCCCTTCATGATCCCGCGCAATTCCTGCGCGCCCTGCTGATCGACGGGAGCTAAGAAGCGCTCAGGGATGCCGTTGGGAATGACAAGCGGGTTCACATCCCAGGCCCACATGCGGTGTTTCATATAGCGGCTGACGGTGGTGATGGCCGCGACGTAATTCAAGCGGCCCCAGTTGATGCGGTGCATCGACATCAGGCTGTTGTTATTCCAGAGCAGCAACACCTTGTCGCGCAGCCCAAACCAGTTCAATTCGTCCGAGATGCGGCAGAGGACCTCGGCGGTATGCCAGTCTTCGCCCAGCACCACGACATGCTTGCCCGCCGCGACGGCGGGTTCCACGATGGCCTCGCGCACATGGCGCGGCACCGTCTCGTTATAGTCGTAGAGCTTGGCTTCCTCCCCGTCATAGACGCCGTTGGGATAGTATTTGCTGATCCACTGCGACCAGCGTTCGAGGACGAGCTTGCCGTTGAGGCGATGCTCGACGGGCGGCTCATTGGGGTCGCCGATGAAG